>NZ_JBKKJR010000002.1:0-209886 GCF_046614755.1 Megasphaera indica | reverse complement strand
GACACTCAGTGTCAAACTGACGAAGCAATGACCATTTACGTAAGGCTTGCCTGTATGGCAGGCGTGGTCATGCAACAGAGAAACAGCATCGAACTTCTTGCCGAATTTCGGTACCGTCGTATCATCGACACTGAGAAAGACCGGTTCATTCTGTAAGGCCGCCGGAATCAGGCTGCAAGCCAATTCCGCTGTTTGCAGGCGGAGAGAACGGCTCGTCACCGTTTCGCTCTGAAGCGCCCGGTAATAACTATTTAAGCAGCGATGCGTCACCTGGGACAAGAAATTCCGATGAAGAAAGCGAAGAGACGGGAAGGCCTGCAAGGCTACCTGAGCGATGACCAACCAGGTCAGTAGGAATCGCGTTGGCCGTGTCGCCGTAGAAAAATATGTAGAAAAGAAACGAAACAGGCTACCAATAATCGAATTTTCGAGGTATAATGAAATCATCGCGTAACTCCTTTGGAATGATGTTTTTGAGCAGATTCATTATACTTCAAAGTGTGGTTACGCGATATTTATTTGTTCAAAAAGTTGTAAACTGCTGTAGTATTAGAAAGAGTCACACCTTGAAAGGTTGCGGCGAATAGTGTATGATGAGAAATAGTTTAAGTACATTTTCAGATTTCGTGTACAGCGAGAGGCAGGATGGAGATAGATGTTAGAATTTCCGATTAAACGCACAATCATCATTGATGATACTAAAAAGAAGAAACGAGGCCGCAAGAAAAAAGGCGACGGCGAGAAGACCGTCATCCACGGCACGGTCAATCTGCCCAAGAAGGAACCGCTGAAGAAGCTGGATCCGCTTCCGAAGAACGCCAAGAATCTGGTCATCGTCGAATCGCCGGCCAAGGCCAAGACTATCGAACGCTTCCTGGGAAGCGGCTACAAGGTCATGGCCAGCCGCGGTCACCTGCGGGATCTGCCGCGCAACCAGTTCGGCGTCAATATCGAAGAAGGCTTCGTGCCGACGTATACCAACATGTGGGATAAGCGCAAACTCATTGAAGACTTGCAGAATGAATACATCCGCTCGAAACAAGTCTATCTGGCAACTGACCCGGACCGCGAAGGGGAGGCCATTTCCTGGCATCTGGCCCATTTGCTGGAAATCGACCCGCACGACAAATGCCGCATCATGTTCCACGAAATTACCAAGAAAGCTATCCTTGAGGCCATCAAGGACCCGGAACCCATCGACCTCAAGAAAGTCGACGCCCAGCAGGCCCGCCGCGTCCTGGACCGCATCGTCGGCTATAAACTGAGCCCTCTTCTGTGGAAGAAAGTCTGCAAGGGCCTCAGCGCCGGCCGTGTCCAGTCCGTCGCCGTCCGCCTCATCTGTGAACGGGAAGAAGCCATCAAGGCTTTCGTGCCGGAAGAATACTGGACCGTCAGTGGAACCTATAAGACCGAAGACGGCCTGACCCTGTCGACAGAACTGACCAAGATCGACGGCAAGAAGGCCGAAATCCCGACGCAGGAAGCGGCCGAAGCCATCGCCCACGACCTGACCTGGGAAAGCCGCGGCGAAGACCACGAACCGGATACGATTGTGAAGGTCGAAAAGCGCAAGCGCAAACGCCAGCCCCAGCCGCCGTTCACGACGTCGACGATGCAGCAGGAATGTGTCAGCAAGCTCAACTTTGGCGCCAAGAAGACGATGATGCTGGCCCAGCAGCTCTATGAAGGCCTCGATATGGGCGACCAGGGCCACGTCGGCCTCATTACCTACATGCGTACGGACTCGGTCCGCATCAACGACGATATGGTCCAGGCCGCGCGGGAGTTCATTACGTCGAACTACGGCGAAGAATACATCCCCGACAAGCCCCGCGTCTACAAGACGAAACAGACCAGTCAGGATGCGCATGAAGCCATCCGTCCGACGTCGCTGGAACTGACGCCGTACAAGGTGTCGGAATTCCTGTCCCGCGATCAGCTGCGCCTGTATACGCTCATTTGGAACCGCTTCCTGGCCAGCCAGATGGAATCGGTCGAAACGGAACACATGGCCATCATCATCGACAGCGGCCGCTACGAACTGCGGGCTGCGGGCTACAAAGTCCTGTTCAAGGGCTTTACGGAACTCTACGAAGACGCCAAGAAGGACAAGACCCTGGCCGAGCTGCCCCATATTTCGGCCCATACCGTCGTCCACAACCAGGCCGTCACGCCGCAGCAGCATTTCACTCAGCCGCCGGCACGCTATACCGAAGCCAGCTTGATCAAGACGCTGGAAGAAAAGGGCATCGGCCGGCCGAGTACGTATGCGCCCATCATGGATACCATCCAGAACCGCAATTACGTCGAAAAGAAGGATAAACAGTTCGTCCCGACGGAACTGGGCGTCATCATCGTCGATTTGCTGAAGAAATATTTCGCCCAGATCATCAACGTCGGCTTCACGGCCCACATGGAAGAAGAGCTGGACGCCATCGAACAGGGCAAGGACACGTACCGCCACGTCCTCCAGGAATTCTATGACGTCTTCAAGCCGGAAATGGACGAAGCTGAAGAAAAGATGGAAAAAGTCACCATTTCCGGCCAGGATTCGGGGCAGGTCTGCGAGCTCTGCGGCGCGCCGATGGTCTATAAATTCGGCCGCTTCGGCAAATTCCTGGCCTGCTCCAATTTCCCGGAATGCCGCAATACCAAGGCCATCGTCGAAGACCTGGGGATTACCTGTCCCAAGTGCGGCAAGGGGACGCTCATCAAGCGCAAGTCCAAGCGGGGCCGCGTCTTCTACGGCTGCAGCCAGTATCCGGAATGTGACTTCGTCCTCTGGAACCAGCCTGTCGACAAGAAGTGTCCCCTTTGTGGCAGCATCATGATTGTCAAACATTATAAAAAAGGACCCGATAAGATTTTCTGCAGCAATGCAGAGTGTGAAAACCATAAAAAAGGTGAGGTAGTGCATGAAGAATAGTGTCTTAATCATCGGAGCCGGCCTGGCCGGATCGGAAGCTGCCTGGCAGCTCGTCCGCCGCGGCATCCCGGTAGAACTCGTAGAAATGCGGCCGGTCAAATCGTCGCCGGCTCACCACACGGAATATTTCGCAGAACTCGTCTGCAGCAATTCCCTGCGGGCGGCGAATATTGAAAACGCCGTCGGCCTCTTGAAGGAAGAAATGCGCCGTCTCGGCTCGCTCATCATGGATGCCGCCGATACGCACCGCGTCCCGGCTGGCGGAGCCCTGGCCGTCGACCGCGTCCCCTTCAGCCAGTACGTGACGAAAAAACTAAAGGATCATCCCCTGGTCACCATCCGCCATGAAGAAGTGACGGAATTGCCGGACGACCAGATCTGCATCGTCGCCAGCGGCCCCCTGACCAGTGACGCCCTGGCCGATACCATCCGCCGCCTGACCGGGGAGGATTACTTCCATTTCCACGACGCCGCCGCGCCTATCGTCGCCGTTGACTCCCTGGATATGACCAAAGTCTACCGCGCCGCCCGCTACGGCAAGGGTGGGGCAGACTATCTCAACTGCCCTTTCACCAAAGAAGAATACGAAGCTTTCTGGCAGGCCCTGACGACGGCTGAATGTGCCGAACTCCACGACTTTGAAAAAGACGACAGTGTCTTTGAAGGCTGCATGCCCATCGAAGTCATGGCCGGCCGCGGCATCGATACCATGCGCTACGGCCCCATGAAGCCTGTCGGCCTGGAACTGCCCGGTACAGGCGAACTGCCTTATGCCGTCGTTCAGCTCCGCCAGGATAACGGCAGCGCCACGCTGTACAATATCGTCGGTTTCCAGACCCATCTCAAGTTCCCCGAACAGAAGCGGGTCTTTTCCATGATTCCCGGCCTGGAACACGCCGAATTCGTCCGCTATGGCGTCATGCACCGCAATTCCTATATCAATTCGCCGGAACTGCTCCTGCCGACGCTGCAGCTGCGCAAACAGCCGAACCTGCTCTTTGCCGGCCAGCTGACCGGCGTCGAAGGCTACCTGGAATCGGCAGCCATGGGCCTGTTGGCCGGTGTCAATGCGGCCCGCCTCCTGCAAGGGGAAGACGGCCTGACCTTTTCCCGGCGCACGGCCATGGGCGGCCTGAGCCAATATATTTCCAGCGGCCCGAACGACCATTTCCAACCGATGAACATCAACTTCGGCCTCATGGAACCGCTGGGCATCAAGAAACGCATGAAGAAGAAAGAAAAGAACGCCCTGCTGGCACAGCGGGCACTCGATGAAATTGAACAAATGAAAGGGGATTACCCATGTCTGAATTAATGTCTACCGAATTCCACGCTACTACGATCTGCGCCGTCCAGCGCGACGGCAAGACGGCCATCGCCGGCGACGGTCAGGTCACGATGGGCAATGCCGTCATCATGAAAGGGACGGCCCAGAAAGTCCGCCGCCTCTATCACGGCAAGATCATTAGCGGCTTTGCCGGCTCTGTCGCCAATGCGTTCACCTTATTCGACCACTTTGAAGAAAAATTGAACGAACACAATGGCAACCTCGTCCGCAGTGCCGTCGAACTGGCCAAGGACTGGCGGTCCGATAAAATCCTTCACAAGCTGGAAGCCCTGCTCCTGGTCGCTGACAGCCAGCGCATCCTGCTCATTTCCGGCAACGGCGAAGTCATCGAACCGGACGACGGCGTCCTGGCCATCGGTTCCGGCGGTAACTATGCCCTGGCTTCGGCACGGGCCCTCATGCAGAACACGAACTTGTCGGCCCGGGAAATCGCTGAAAAATCCCTGCATATTGCAGCCGATATCTGCGTCTACACCAACCACAACGTCATTGTCGAAGAAATTTAAGAAAGAGGTATTTTCATGGAAAAAACAGAATTGACGCCAAAACAGATCGTGGCGGAATTGAATAAATACATCGTCGGCCAGGGGGAAGCCAAGAAATCCGTCTCCATCGCCCTGCGCAACCGCTGGCGCCGCAAACGCCTGAGTGAAGACATGCAGGATGAAATCATCCCCAAGAATATCCTGCTCATCGGGCCGACTGGCGTCGGCAAGACGGAAATCGCCCGCCGCCTGGCCAAGCTTGTCGGCGCGCCGTTCATCAAAGTCGAAGCGACGAAATACACCGAAGTCGGTTATGTCGGCCGCGACGTCGAACAGATGATCCGCGACCTCGTGGCCAATGCCATCCGCATGGTCCAGGAACAGGAAAGCCAGCGCTATGAAGAAAAGGCCGAAGAAGAAGCCAACAAGCGCATCCTCCAGGTCTTCTGGCCGAAGAAGTCCATCAAGGAAAAAGTCAAGAACCCGATGGACGTCTTCTTCAGCAGCGATGATGACGACGATGAAACGCCGGAAGAACCGAAGCAGCTGGAAGAACCGAAGTCCGACCGCCGGCAGAAGATGTTTGAAGACATTTGCGCCCATAAGATGGACGACCGGGAAATCGAAGTCGAAGTGGCTGAACAGAACCAGGGCTTCCAGGGCATCCTGACGGGTAATTCGACGGAAGAACTGACCAACAATTTCCAGGAAATGCTGGGCAGCATCATGCCGAAAAAGAAGAAGAAAAAGAAGATGACCGTCGCCAAGGCCCGGGAAATCTTCAAGGAAGAAGAATTGGAAAAATGTCTGGATATGGATATCATCGTCGACAAAGCCATCGAAGCGACGGAAGAATCGGGCATCGTCTTCATCGACGAATTCGATAAGATCGCCGAAAAGGGCCGTTCCAACGGGCCCGACGTCTCCCGCGAAGGCGTGCAGCGCGACATCCTGCCCATCGTCGAAGGAGCTACGGTCAACACCAAGTACGGCCCGGTCAAGACGGACCACATCCTCTTCATCGCTGCCGGAGCCTTCCACGTATCCAAGCCGAGCGACCTCATTCCGGAACTGCAGGGCCGCTTCCCAATCCGCGTCGAACTCCAGTCCCTGACGGTCGACGATTTCCGCCGCATCCTGACCGAACCGAACCAGTCCCTGGTCAAACAGTATAAGGCCCTCCTGGAAACGGATGGCGTCACCCTGGAATTCACTGATGACGGCATCGACGCCATTGCTGAATATGCATACCGCGTCAACTTGGAAACGGAAAACATCGGCGCCCGCCGGCTGCACACGATTTTGGAAAAAATCCTCGAAGATGTGGCCTATGAAGCACCGGATATTGACGAAAAGCACATCGTCGTCAATAAAGAATTCGTTTCGGGCAAGCTGAACGACGTCGTCCAGAACGTCGACTTGAGCCATTATATTTTATAAAACGGGGGAAATATGAACCGACCTTATGCGAAATTAACGATTACCAAGAAGGGGGAACGGGCTGCCCGCAGCGGCCACCCCTGGGTATATGGCGAAGAAGTGACCCATGTCGAAGGTACGTACCAGACAGGGGACATCGTCGACGTCTACAGCGACAAAGACCGCTATCTCGGCACGGGCTTTGCCAACGACATTTCTAAGATACGCGTGCGCATCGTGTCGCGCAATGCCAACGACCGCTTCGACGAAGCTTTCTGGCAGCGCCGGGTCAAATATGCCCTGGACTACCGCAAGACGGTCATGGGCGATAAAGACTTTGCCTGCTGCCGCCTCATCTTCGGCGACGCCGACGACATGCCGGGCCTGACTGTAGACCGCTATAACGACGTCCTCGTCGCCCAGACCCTGTGCTATGGCATGGACCAGGTCAAACCGGTCATCTTCAAGGCTCTCGTCGACGAACTGGCCGCCATGGGCGTCACCATCCGCGGCATTTATGAACGGAACGACGTCAAAGTCCGCGAACTGGACGGCATGGAAGAGTATAAAGGCTGGTATCAGGCCGACTTCCTGCCTCAGCCGGGCAGCGTCTTGACGACCATCGACGAAAACGGCATCCTCTACGATGTCGATGTGGAAAATGGCCAGAAGACGGGATTCTTCCTGGACCAGAAATACAATCGCCTGGCTGTCGCCAAAATCGCTGCCGGCAAGCACGTCCTGGACTGCTTCACCCATACCGGAGCCTTTGCCCTCAATGCGGCCAAGGGCAGGGCGGCCAGCGTCACCGCCGTCGACATTTCCCAGGAAGCCGTCGACATGACCAACGAAAATATCCGCCGCAACGGCCTGGAAGACATCGTCACGGCCAAGCAGGCCAACGTCTTCGACCTCTTGACCGACCTGGCCGACCACAAGTGCCATGACTATGATTTCATCATCCTCGACCCGCCGGCCTTCACCAAATCGGGCCATACCGTCCGCAACGCTATCCGGGGCTACAAGGAAATCAACTTGAAAGCCATGAAACTCCTGCCCCGCGGCGGTTACCTCGCGACCTGTTCGTGCTCCCACTTCATGCGTGACGACCTGTTCCGCCGGATGCTCCACGACGCCGCCAAAGACGCCGGCGTCCGCCTCCGCCAGATCGAAGGGCGCCAGCAGTCGCCGGACCATCCCATCCTCTGGAACGTCCCGGAAACGAATTACCTGAAGTTCTACCTGTTTCAGGTCGTGTGAGATTGGTGGCTCGTGGTTAGTAACTCGCTGGTTATCCTCATCGTATGTGTAGTCCCTTTCTCACAGAGAAAACCTTTAAATTTAAAACTATCTGCTAACCACTAACTGCTAGCCACTAACAACTTAAAAGGGCTGTCGCGATGCGACAGCCCTTTTATTATTCCCTAAAATGCGTATGTTTTACCCGCCAGGCGGTCATCTTGTTGAACAGCCAGAAGCCGTAGATGCCCAGCGTGATGATAGTGAAGAACCACCATTTGATGTAGCTGCCGAAGAGCTGCAGACCTGTTCCATCAAAAGTGAGACGCTGACCGTCGATGATCGTATTGCGGCAGATCCAGCGGCGGAACATGACTTCGCCCCAAGGATAGGCGATGCCGAACGTACAAATCGTAAGGATGACTAAGATGAGGCCATAGCCGATAAATCCGAGTACAGACCCTTCAAATTTCGATTCCCTTTGTAATAACATAACAATCCTCCTTTATGATATATATAGAAATATGATACCATATTTTTTGTTTGACCAATAGGAGGGAAGCATGGTAGAATAAAAAGGTACTTGCGAGTGTGGCGGAATGGCAGACGCACCAGACTTAGGATCTGGCGCCTCACGGCGTGAGGGTTCAAGTCCCTCCACTCGCACCAAAAGGGACTGTCGCATGAAGCTTTGTGCTATCGCGTACAGTCCCTTTCTTTTTCATGTTTGAAATTTGATTCATGATAGAGGGCGAGCCTGCTGGAGAAAAATCCACAGCCCGTTCTTGCTGGACCGTATTTCTTTGCCAACTGCGGCCTGCGAACTGCCAACTGCGGCCGAAAGCCTTTATCCTCCATTATGCTTGTGTAAAGATTCACAATATTCCCAATTGCTATTGGCAAGACCCCTTCAAGTATGATATACTACGCGTGACACATAAGGCAGGTTCTTTTAAAGCGCCGGGTTGGTACCGGAAACGGGCGGATACTGGCGCGGACCGGCCGTGTTTTTGCGTCTTTAATCGTATTGCGACTTGTATCTTGCGAAAGAGCGAGAACGGAGGAAAAACATGGAAAAACAGAATGTTGCTGGCGTCATGCCGGCACGACGCACTTTTTTGTCGATTCGTCAGTTAACGGTTGCCGGTTTCTTATCGGCGATTACGATTTTTTTAGGCCTTACGGGCTATGGTTTCATCCCGCTGGTCATCATGAACGCGACAATCCTTCACATCCCGACTATCATCGGCAGCCTGACAGCAGGCCGCAAGGTCGGCATGATCGTCGGCTTCATGTTCGGTATCTTTTCCTTTATCCGGTCCTTGCAGGCACCGAGCGCGTTGCTGTTGTTTGCTGTACAGTATAACGTCGTTGCCGACGCCTTCATCTGTATCGTACCGCGTATCCTGATCGGCGTCATCGCCTTTGAATTGTACCGTCATCTGAAAATCCGCGAAGTATGGCGCATCGCCGTCACGGCGGTCTTGACGACGGTCTGTCACACGATTCTCTTCCTGGGTTCCTTTACGGCCATCGTCGGCGTCCCTTATGCCGAAGCACAGGGCATCCCCTTCATGAACGTCATCAACATCATGCTGGGCATTACGGCCGTCAATGGCATCCCGGAAGCCATCGTATCGGGCCTGATCATTACGCCGATCGTCATGGCCTTGCACCGTGCCGGATTGAAAGTCGCGTAAGAAGCGTGTGGTCGTTTCGGCTGTCATGCGAGGTTTCTTTGTTTCAAAGTTTGTAGTATTGAGTTTGTAGTTTGTAGCGGAGGGGCTTGAATTTTTACCTATCCACTACAAACTGCAAACTTAAAACTAAAAAAGGCGTTGTCTTCTTGGGACAACGCCTTTTTTCCATTCCATGAAATTAGTTAATGCGAAAAGGGGCGCAATGTGATAGAATATGGAATGATGACTGTTTTGTATAACAGAATATGCGAAAGAAATAGAAAGGATTTGTTATGGCTTCGATTTTTTCTCCATTAACTAAAAATATAGGGATTGATTTAGGGACGTCTACGACCCAGGTCTATGTGGAGGGCCGGGGCATCGTCCTGTCTGAACCGTCGGTTATGGCGACAGATGAACGGAACAGCAAGATGATTGCTGTCGGCCGGGCGGCAGAGGACTTATTGTCCCGGTCGCCGGAAACGGTGAAGCTCCATCGGCCTCTGGTCCACGGCGTCATCGCCGATTACAGTGTAACCCGGACGATGCTGGGCTATATCCTCAGCAAGTGCGTCCGCAGCGTCCAGCGCCTGCGCATCATGATCGGCGTGCCTTCGGCGGCGTCGAATGTCGAAAAAAGGGCCGTCATGGAAGCCGTCTATCAGGCCGGCGCCAAGGAAGCCTTCCTCATCGAAACGGCGGCTGCTGCGGCTCTCGGCGTGAATCTGCCCGTCTATGACCCGGTCGG
The DNA here is from genome assembly GCF_046614755.1 of Megasphaera indica. NCBI lineage: Bacteria > Bacillati > Bacillota > Negativicutes > Veillonellales > Veillonellaceae > Megasphaera > Megasphaera indica. The sequence continues at coordinate 200,042 of NZ_JBKKJR010000002.1, read as the reverse complement.
CAATATGGTCGTCGACATCGGCGGCGGTACGACCAATGTAGCCATGCTGTCCCTGGGCGGCATCGTCGTATCCAAGTCGCTCCATCTGGGCAGCCTCGATTTCAATGCGGCCATCAAAGATTACCTGCGCTATCAGTACGATATCGTCACTGACGACACGACGGTGGAAGAGATGAAAGTGACCAACGGCTCGGCTGTCCTGCCCCTGGAAGACCGGGGCTATTACTTCATGGGCCGCGGCCTCGATGACGGCCTCCAGCGGGAAATGGCCATCAAATCGAGTGAGCTCTACCACGTCATCGGCAAGCCTCTCATCAAGATCCTCGACCTGGTCAAGGATGTCCTGCGGGAAACGCCGCCGGAACTGGCCGCAGACATTATGGAACACGGCATCGTCCTCACCGGCGGCGGGGCCAAGCTAAAGGGCATGGACCAGCTCTTCACCCAGGAACTGGGCGTGCCGGTCATGCTGGCTTCCGAGCCGGAACTGGCTGTCGCCAAGGGCACGGGCATTGCCGTCGCTGATCGTGATAAATTATCGGCCCTCATCGAAGGGGCACAGCGTATATATAGGAGGAGATTTTAAAATTGTTTTCGTTCGGTAAAAGAAGCGTCGTCTTCGTACTCATCTTATTCATCGTCATTGCGCTTGTCGGCTGGGCCTGGCGCCAGCGCGATTCCCTGCCGTTCATTACCAAGCCGCTGATGACGATCATGTCGCCTTTTGAATACGGTGCCAGCCGCGTCATGGATTCGCTGACCTCGAGCATCCACATCGTCGACGTCAGCTTGAAGAACCGCATTGAATGGGAATCGCTGGAAAAAGAAAATGCCGACCTCAAGAGCCGGACTGTCGACTACGATGAAGTCGTAGCCGAAAACGACCGCCTGCGGGCGCTCCTCAATTTCAAATCGACCCATAATCAGTACCAGCTTCTGGCTGGTTCGGTCATTTCCCGTGACTACGGCACGTGGACCAACACCATGATCATCGATGTCGGCAGCGGCGAAGGCGTCGAAAAAGACATGCCGGTCATCACGCCGAGCGGTGTCGTCGGCTTCATCAGCGACGTCTATCCGCATTCGTCCCGCGTCCAGCTCCTGACGGACCCGCGGACCAGCATCGGTGCCATCGTACAGCGTCCGGAATCGCGCGTTTCCTCTGTCGTCCGCGGCAACGGCAACGTGCCGACGGAACCGCAGTTCGTCAACATCGCCAAGGATGCAGATATCCTGGAAGGGGATACACTGGTCACATCGGGCTTCGGCTCCATCTATCCGAAGGGCCTGCCCATCGGCACCATCGTATCGATCCATCAGAATGAAAATGATTTCGTAAAATATGCCGTCATTCGTCCCAGCGTCGATTTCTCCAAACTGGAAGAAGTCTTCGTCATCTTGAAGTCGGCCGATACCGGGTCCTATGAAAAACCGGAAGTCACGCCGAAACTCGTACCTCAGACGAATCGCGACAAAGTAGAAGGAATTAAAGGAGCCGCGGCATTATGAAGAAACTGAACTGTGTCATGACAGCCTTCATCGTCTTTATTTTGCAGGCTGCCATCCTGCCTTTTATGTTTAACAGCGTGAGCCAGCCTAACCTCATCTTCGTCTTCGTCGTCCTCATGGCCCTCCATCACGGTCAGCGCATCGGCATCATCACGGCCCTCTTGGGCGGATTTTGTCAGGATGTCATTATCGGCAATTTCTTTGGCCTGCACCTGCTGGTCTATCTCATCGTAGCCCTCATCTGCAGCTACCTCGGCCGCGACATCGACAAGGATCAGTGGGTATTGACATTGCTCATCGTCCTCGGGGCGACCGAAGTCGGCCTGGTCCTGACCTGCGGGTTCCTCTTCCTGGCCGGCCAGTACATCAACATCGCCGCCTACTTGTTGGAATTCAGCATCCCTATGCTTGTTTATCACGGAATCCTGGCCCTGCCGGTGGATCACATCGTCTGGCATCTGCGCCGCGACGATGCCTTTTACGGGTTCCCGGGCTATCGCTGGTAAATAAAGGAGATTTAGTTACATGCTTGAAGCGTTATTGAAAAAGAAGAATCAAGATGGCCGTTTCCGCTACCTCTACTGGATCGTCATCGCGATTTTCGTCATCCTCATCAGCCGGCTGGTCTACTTGCAGCTCTTTGCCGGTGAATATTATTATACCCTGGCCGAAGGGAACCGCCTGCGGGCCATCCCCATTGCAGCCATGCGCGGTATCATGTACGACCGCAACGGCCAGATCCTCGTCGGCTCGCGGCCGAGCTTCATGGTGACCTACGTGCCGCCTAAGGACGGCATGAGCGACGAAGAACTGCAGAAACTGGCCGGCATCCTCAACATGCCGGAAGATAAGCTGCGGGAAAAGGTCCAGAAGGTCAAGAGCTCTTACGTGCCGACGGTCCTGGCCAATGACTTGACCCAGGATATCGTCACGAAAATCGAAGAACAGCGCAACGACCTGCCTGGCGTCTCCGTCGACGTCCAGCCGATCCGCTATTATCCGTACAAGATGATGGCCGCCCAGGTCTTTGGCTACGTAGGCCAGATCGATGAAGAAGACGCCAAGCGCCTGGAAGGCGTCGAAGGCGTATCCAACATCACCCAAATCGGCCGGGCCGGCCTGGAAGCCTATTACGATGACCTCCTGCGCGGCAAGGATGGCGGCCGTCAGGTCGAAGTTGACGCCGCCGGCAGTCCGGTCAAGGAAATGGAACGCAAGGACCCCGTAGCCGGTCACAATATGCACCTGACCATTGACCTCTACCTGCAGCAGGCTACGGAACGGGCCATGGACCGCCAGATTGCCAATGGCATCGGCACCCACGGCATCGCTGCCGTCGCCATCGACCCCAATACGGGCGCCGTCCTGGCCATGGCCAGCCGTCCGGCTTACGACCCGAACTGGTTTACCCGAGGCATTACGGAAAAAGAATGGTCCCTCATCAACGACAACCCCAATCACCCCATGGAAAACCGCGTCATTGCCGGCGAATATCCGCCGGGCTCTACGTTCAAGCTGATCACCGGTTCGGCAGCCCTGGAACTCAAGAAAGTCACGCCTGATGAAATGATCTTCGACAGTGGCCGCCACTGGCTGGTTGACATGCGCAACGCCGGCGGCGAAGCCCTGGGCTGGATCAATTTCGTCGAAGCCCTGGCTAAGTCCGATAACGTATACTTCTACGAAATGGGCCGCCGCGTCGGCATTGACGAACTGGCGAAATACGCCCGCATGTTCGGCATGGGCAAGAAGACGGGCATCGCCCTGCGCGGCGAAGCACCGGGCCTGGTCGCCAGTGCGGAATATAAGAAGAAGAATTTCCACGATGAATGGTACCTCGGCGATACGTTCAACTCGGCTATCGGCCAGGGGTTCCAGCTGGTTACGCCGCTCCAGGCAGCCATGATCGTCAGCGAAGTCGCTAACGGCGGCATCCAGTACCGGCCGTTCATCGTCAGCCGTATCGACAATCTCGACGGCACGCCGTATAAGATTTTTGCACCGGAACAGGTCGGCACCCTGTCCGTATCCAAATCGACGCTGGACCTGGTCCGCGAAGGGATGCGTAACGTTGCTGAAGAATCCGGTACAGCTGGTTCCCTGTTCGCCGGCTTCCCCATCCAGGTCGCTGGTAAGACAGGGACGGCGGAAAACTTCGGCGGCACGGACCATGGCTGGTTCGTCGCCTATGCGCCGTATGAACATCCGCGCATCGTCATCGCCGTCCTGACGGAACAGGGCGGTTTCGGGTCCCTGTCGTCCGGCCCGATTGTCCGTTCCATGCTGGAAGCCTATTTCCACGTCGGTGAATACGCCGAAGGCGCACCGAAGGATAAAGACAAGGACGGCAAAGAAAAGGACAACAAGGCCAATAAGAATGCGCAGGACGGGAAGGACAGCAGCCATCGCGATGGGGCTGAGTCTGACCGATAAGTCCTGATGACGGCCTTATCTCATCAGAAAGGAAAGTGATTTCATGTCCCAGCTCATCGCCATCGCCTCCGGCAAGGGAGGCGTCGGCAAGACCCTGATTACGGCGGCCTTGTCTGTCCTCCTGCAGCGCCGGGGCCACCGCGTCCTGGCGGCCGACGCCGACATGGGCCTGCGCAATCTCGACCTGCTCTTCGGTCTGGACGGGTCCATCCATTACGATGCCGCCCAGGCTGCGCGGGGGAAATGCCTGCCCGGCCAGGCTTTGCTGCCGGTCGTGCCGGGACTGGATTTCCTGCCGGCCAGCCAGAAGCGGACCTGGGAGCGGATCGACATCCCGTCGTATCAATATGTCCTGGAGTCCCTGTCCGGGTCCTATGACTATACCCTCATCGACTGCCCGCCCGGCCGCGACGGCGCCTATCAGGCGGCGACGGCCCTGGCCGATGAGATCCTGTTCGTCGTCGAACCGTCGCCGTCGTCCCTGCGCGATGCGGCTAAGGTCATGCAGTATGCGGACCGGCAGAAGCGCTTTCACTACGACGTCATCCTCAATAATTTTTACGCTGACGGCGTCATCACGCCAGACGCAGCCAAAGCCCGTTTGCAGACCGGCCACGTCGCCGGTCTCTTACCGCATGATGATGGCATCGACCGGGCTGCCGGGGAAGGACGGATCACCTGTATGGCCGATTCCCTGCCTTTCTGTCAGGCCCTGTCGGCTACGGCAGACTGGCTGGAAACGGGGAAGGCCATCGAGGAAACGGCTCTGACGGCCCTCTTGCCGAAACACCAGGCCCAGGCCGACGTCTTACCGGGCCTGTCGCTGCAGCGCCGCCGTCAGGAATGCCGGAATTGGCGCCACTATCGCCGATAGGAGAGAGAAATGTTTATTAAACGAGAATGGAAAAATTTAGATAAAGTCATGCTCATCGTGAGCTTCCTCATCGTCTGCATCAGCCTGTGCATCATCGGCAGTGCGACGCATATCAATAAAGGGGCCATCAACTACGACTTCGTCGCAAAACAGGGGGCGGCTTTTGTCGTCGACTTGATGATCATCCTCTTTTTCAGCCGCTTCGATTATGCGAAGCTGAAGAAATACGCCAAGCCCCTGTACATCATCAACCTGCTCATGCTGGTCGCCGTCATGTTCGTCGGTACGTCGGCCCTGGGCGCCCAGCGCTGGATCCAGCTCGGCCCGATCACGCTGCAGCCGTCGGAATTTTCCAAGCTCATCATGATCATCTGCACGGCATCGATTCTCAGCGACCGCGTAGGCCAGCTCAACACATGGCGCCAGGTCCTGCCCATCGGCCTCTACGTCGGGATTCCCTTTCTCCTGGTCTTGAAACAGCCTGACTTGGGGACGAGTCTCGTCTTCCTGGCCATTACCTTCGGCATGCTCTTCGTCGGCCGCATCAAGATGTCCCTCTTGCGCAACGTCTTCCTGGCCGGCGTCGTCCTGGCGCCTATAGGCTGGCATTTCCTCAAGGATTACCAGAAGTCCCGTATTACGGTCTTCCTCAATCCCAATGCCGACCCCTTTGGCGCCGGCTATCATATCATCCAGTCGAAGATTGCCATCGGTTCGGGCATGCTCTTTGGCAAAGGCCTCTTCCAGGGGACACAGAGCCAGCTGAACTTCCTGCCGGAAAACCATACGGACTTCATCTTTTCCGTCATCGGCGAAGAACTGGGCTTCCTCGGCTGCGTCTTCCTCTTGTTCCTGTACTTCATCCTCGTCTATCGCGGCCTCATGATTGCCAAGGACTGCAAGGACAGCTTCGGCATGATGCTGGCGACAGGCGTCGTTTCCATGTGGGCTTTCCAGATCCTGGTCAACGTCGGCATGACCTGCGGCATCATGCCGGTCACGGGGATCCCCCTGCCGTTCATGAGCTACGGCGTCAGCGCCTTGACGACCAATATGATGGGCCTGGGCCTCTTACTGAGTATTTACATGCGTCAGCAGACGATGATTTTTTAACCCGCCGTGAAGGAGGAAATTAATTTGTCACATCCCGTGGAGATCGATCCGATTTTACTGAGCAAAGTCAGCAAGCCGGCCCGCTACGTCGGCGGCGAATGGAACAGCGTCGTCAAGGACCACGATGCCGTCAAACTGACCGTTGCCTATTGTTTCCCTGACGTCTACGAAGTCGCCATGAGCCATCTGGGCCTGCGCATCCTCTATGCGCTCCTCAATGAACGGCCCGATGTGGCAGCCGAACGGGTCTACGCGCCCTGGCCGGATATGGAAGAAGTCATGCGCAGCCAGGGCTATCCGCTCTTTTCCCTGGAAACGAAGACGCCTGTGCGCGACTTCGATATGGTAGGCTTTACGCTCCAGTACGAAATGAGCTTTACCAACATCCTCAACATGCTCGATTTGGCCGGCATCCCGCTCTTTGCCAAAGACCGCGGCGACGACATGCCCCTGGTGGCAGCCGGCGGTCCCTGTGCCTACAACGCCGAACCCCTGGCCGATTACATCGACGTCTTTTTCCTGGGCGAATCGGAAGAATCGACGCAGGTCCTGGCCGATACGATCATTGCCTGGAAAGAGCAGGGGAAACCGGGCGGCAAGAAGGGCCTCTTGAAGCAGCTCTCCCAGCAGCCGGGCAACTACGTGCCGTCCTTCTATGAAGCCCAGTATGATGCAAAGGGCGACTTCCAGGGCCTGACCGTCACTGAACCGGGAGCGCCGGCAGAAATCGAGAAATGCGTCGTTTCCGATGTGGAACACGTCTTCTTCCCGACGAAACCGATCGTACCCAACATCGACATCGTCCACAACCGGGCCGTCCTGGAACTCTTCCGCGGCTGCAGCCGCGGCTGCCGTTTCTGTCAGGCCGGCATGCTCTACCGGCCGGTCCGGGAAAAGTCGCCGGAACACCTGGCCGACCTGGCCAAACAGATCATCGCCAATTCGGGCTACAATGAGATTTCCCTCATGAGCCTGAGCTCGGCCGATTATTCCTGCCTGCCCGAACTGGTCGACCAGCTCCTGGACGAATTCAAGGGCCAGAAAGTCAGCGTCAGCCTGCCGTCGCTGCGGGTCGACAGCTTTTCCGTCGATATCGCCAAGAAGGTCCAGCAGGTCCGCAAGAGCGGCCTGACCTTTGCGCCCGAAGCCGGGACCCAGCGCCTGCGCGACGTCATCAACAAGGGCGTTACGGAAGAAGATTTGCTGGCAGCCTGTGAAAATGCCTTTGAAAACGGCTGGTCCACGGTCAAGCTCTATTTCATGATGGGCTTGCCGACAGAAACGGACGAAGACCTGGCCGGCATCGCCGACCTGGCCTACAAGGTCCTCAATCTCTACCGCAAAGTGACCCACAAGAACAACGGCAAGGTCACGGTCTCCGTATCGAGCTTCGTACCCAAGTCGCACACGGCCTTCCAGTGGTTCGGCCAGCTGCCGATTGAAGAAATCGAACGGAAACAGCAGTACATCAAGGGCCTCATCAACGACAAACACATTTCCTACCATTACCATGACGCCAAGACGGGCCGCCTGGAAGCGACCTTCGCCCGCGGCGACCGCCGCATGGGCAAAGTCCTCTACGAAGCCTGGAAACTGGGCTGCAAGTTCGACGGCTGGACGGAAATGTTCGATTACGATATGTGGATGAAAGCCTTCGACCTGGCCGGCATCGACCCCGATTACTATGCCGCCCGGACGCGCAGCCTCGACGAAGCCCTGCCCTGGGACCACCTCAGCAACGGTGCCGCCAAGGCCTATTTGAAGCGCGAATGGCAGAAGGCCTCTCGAGCTGAACTGACTCACGACTGCCGCCGCCTGCCCTGTACGGGCTGCGGTGTCTGCCCGAATCTGGGCGTATCCATCATCGACAGAAAGGAAGGGGACGACCATGGAAAGACTACGTTTAGCTGTTAAGAAAGACGGGGCCCTGCAATTCCTGTCGCACCTGGATTTTGCCCGGGCCGTGCGCTACGTCATCATCCGGGCCAAACTGCCTATCTGTTATTCTGAAGGCTTCAATCCGCATATGAAGCTCAGCTTCGCCTCGGCCCTGGGCGTCGGTGTCTCGGCCGATGTGGAATACCTCGACATGGAACTGGCTGAAAAGCTGCCCGTCGCCGATGTCATGGCGCGCATGAACGCCATGTCGCCCCAGGGCTTTGCCGTCCTCGATGGCAAATACGTCGATGCCAAGGCACCGAAGCTGATGGCCATTGCCAATTACGCCGTCTATACCCTGCGCGGCCCGCTGACGGAAGACCTCAGCCAGGACGGACTCAACCAGATCTTGGCGAAATTCAACGATGCGGCCAGCGTCCTCTATGAAAAGGTGTCCCACAAGGGCAAGCACCGCGTGCGCACCATCGACGTCAAGCAGCACGTCGTCGAAGCCGTCCACGGTCATGTGAAGGACGGCAATGTCTATCTGACCGTCGGCATCTATCAGACCGGCGAAGGGGCCATCAAGCCGTCCCAGGTCTGGGAAATTCTGGGCAGCCAATTCGGCCTGCCCATCCACACGGACATGATGCTGGCCCGGCGGACGGGTATTTTCGTCCGCAAGGAAAACGGTCAGAAATATTCGTTATTTGAGGGATGATCATGAAAGGTACACTCTATTGCGTCGGCGTCGGCCCGGGCGACCCGGAACTGCTGACCCTGAAGGCGCTGAAAATCATCAGGACCTGTCCCGTCCTGGCCGTGCCCCAGAGCCGGACCGGCGTCGTCACGGCCCAGGGCATCCTCTTGAAGGCCCTGGACGGCTGCGGCGTTTCCTTAGAGGATAAAACGGTCATCGCCATGGATTTCCCCATGACCCGCGACGACCAGGTCCTCCAGGGAGCCCATGAGAAAGCGGCGCGCCGCCTGCAGGACGAACTCGACCAGGGCCGCGACGTCTGCCTCATCACCTTGGGCTGCCCGACAGTCTACGCGACCAGCATCTACGTCCACCGCCTCGTCCATGAGGCCGGCTACGACACGGAAATCGTGCCCGGCGTGCCCAGTTTCTGCGCCGTCGCCGCCAAGCTCCAGCAGCCGCTGTGCGAAAAGGATGAAGTCCTCATCGTCATCCCCGGAAACAATGCACACCGCAAAGAACTGCTGGCCCTGGAAGGCAGCAAGGTCATCATGAAGCCCTCGGGACGGCTGGCACCGATCCAGGAGGAACTGCGGGACCTGCAGCTCCTCGACAAGGCGTCGATGATCGAACGCTGCGGCCTGCCGGGAGAGCGGGTCTATGAAAAAGCGGCTGACGCCAAAGAAACGGGTTATTTCGCCGTCTTGTTAGTGAAATAGCCTGTCTGCGATTACCAATTTGCCCGCACAGGAGGAATGAGAAGATGAAAACAATCGTAGGCAATGTCATGCCAGAAGAAACGCGCATGGCTATCCTGGAGGATGGTCGTCTTCGTGATTTCGCTGTCGAACGCAATGACGACATGCACATTGTCAACCATATCTATAAAGGGACGATCCAGAACATCCTGCCGTCCCTGCAGGCTGCCTTTGTCAACATCGGCCGCCGCAGGAACGCCTTCATCTATATGGGCGACATGTTCCCGCGGGCGGCGTCGAAGGAAGAAATCCAGCAGATGCACCTCTCCGTGGGCCAGTCCGTCCTGGTCCAGGTCATCAAGGACGAACAGGGCATGAAGGGGCCGAAAGTCACGGCCAATATCAGCCTGGCCGGCCGCTACGCCGTCCTCATGCCGACTGTCGATTACATCGGCGTGTCCAAGAAAATCCGTGACGAAGAAGAACGCAACCGCCTGCGCCGCATCGTATCGGAAATCAAGCCCGACGGCATGGGCCTCATCATCCGGACCGTCGCCAAGGGCGTTTCCCGGGAAGAGCTCCTCAAGGACCTGCAGTATCTCCTGGGGACGTGGGACAGCATCCTCCAGCGGTATAAGCGGTCCCGCAAGCCGACCCTCTTATACCGCGAAGCCGACCTGGTCATGCGCATGATCCGCGACCATTTCACGGCCGACGTCAAACAAGTCGTCGTCGACAGCCGCGAAGCTTATGAACGCATCTGCCAGGTCTTTCTCGACCCGGCCTGGCGCAGCCGCGTCCGCCTCTACGAAGGGACAGTGCCCATCTTTGAACAGTACGCCATCGAAGAGAGCCTGACCCACCTCATGTCGCGCATCGTGCCCCTGCCGTCAGGAGGCAATCTGGTCATCGACCACACGGAAGCCCTGACGGTCATCGACGTCAACAGCAGCAAGTACACCGGTAACGGTTCGACCCTGCAGGATACGATTTTCCACGTCAACAAGGAAGCGGCCGTGGAAATCGCCCGCCAGCTGCGCCTGCGCGATATTGGCGGCATCATCATCATCGATTTCATCGACATGGCCCAGCCGACGAAACGCGACGAAATCCTCCAGATCCTGACCCGGGAAACGGCGCAGGACTGCACTAAGACCCGCGTCCTGGGCATGACGGCCCTGAACCTGGTGGAAATCACCCGCAAGAAGGCCCGCCAGAGCCTGTACCAGGTCCAGTTCAGCCCGTGTGACGTCTGCGGCGGTTCAGGCTATCTCTATTCGCCGGAAACCGTGGCCATCCAGATTATCCGCCGCCTGCGCCATATGGTCCAGGTCCGCCATATCAAAGGGGATATCCTCATCGAAGCCCATCCCGACGTCCTGGCCCTGCTCAAGGACAAGAAGCGCAAAGCCGAATGGGAACGGGAGCTGAAGCGGACTCTCTATTTTGAAGAATCACACCATCCGAACCGGGAAGTCTTTTCCATTTTGTCCTACGAGCCCTGATGGGCTGGAAAGGGGAAAGCCTATGTTCACTTCTTGTTACAAAGCTGTTTTCACGTGCCTTTTTTGCGTGACAACAGCTTTTTCTGTCTTTGCCGATTCGCCGCGTGCCGCTTATGAACAGGCCCGGCAGGAAGCCCTCTGTGCCTGGATGGCCATGGCTTCTTACGGCGACAGGCCCGGTCTGACAGCCCGTCAGGAGCTGGTGCGCCGGGGCTGGCACATCGACAGCCAGGTCCAGAAGGATGATAAATCGGAAGCCAAGTTCCACCTGGCCCGGAAAGGGGACGATACGCTCCTGGCCGTGACCGGAACAGCCAGCCTGGCCGACATCAAGTCCGATTTGAACCTCCATTCCGTCGCCTACGGCAGCACGGCAGGGAAGACCGCTAGAAAGGACGGCGTCCGCCGCGTCCATGCCGGCTTTGACCACTACACGACGACCCTTCTGGCAGCGCCCTATGGCGGCCAGACCGTAGGCCAGGTGCTGGCTGCCGATGCCCATGCACCGAAACGGCTGACCTTGACCGGTCACAGCCTGGGCGGAGCCGTCGCCGTCCTGGCGGCGGCCCGCCTGGCCGACCAGGGCGCGTCGCAGCTCCAGGTCGTGACCTTCGGCGCTCCGGCTGTCGGCAATGACGCCTTTAATGAGGCTTACGGCCGGCGCATCCGGCTGGACCGCATCGTCATGGAGGGCGATCCCGTAGAAAAGGCCGTACAGGCCGTTTCCCGCACGTATGAACAGTTCCCGGACAAGACGGTCTGGCAGGCAGCGCCGACGACGCGCCGCTTTGCCCATGATATAGCCGGATATGCCGACGCCGCTCTGCGCCGTTATTACGATGCCAAGACGGCCTATGAAACCTATCTGGGCCATGCTGTGCCAGACGATGGCGGCCGGCCTTTCGGCTCACCGGTCTGGGTCCCGCCCTTATCCCTGACTCTCGACGAGGCCCTGCAGGCCGATACGCCCTATCTGGAACGGGCTGCCGACGACCAGCTCGGCTACCGCCTGCATCCTGTCTTTGCCCGCAGGGAACAGTCCCTGGGAGAAGCCCTGCGCCAGGCCCGGCAGCACGGCTGCAGCGAGGTCCTGCTCCGCCAGTTCCAGGCGCGGCGCCTCAAGGGAAAAGAATATGACTTTGCCCTCACGTATGACGAAATATGGTACGATGCCCGGACCGGCCTGGTACGGACGGCCGTGTCCCGCACGACCGATACGGGCAAGATGACACCCATCGAAGCCCTGCTGGCCCTGGCCGGTGCCGACTAGGCGCGTGTACTCCTGTCAGGCTTGTAATATAATAAAAACGCTCTTCCAGTCGGAAAAGGGCTACTACGTCCAGCTCACGGCGGAACTCGTTGCCTCCATGCCGTCGCGCTGGATGCTGACCGTGTCCCTGCACAACCTGACCCTGGACGAATACATCCAGGAGCAGGAGGCGCTGAACGTCCACATTCATGAGCTCTACCGCCTGTACGATGTCATCTACCTCGTCGACTTGGACAAATCAGCCGGGATCCCTTTGTCCTCGCGCCATGCCGTAGTCGGGGAACTCATGGAGAAATGCCTCTTCATGCGCCAGTTCCTTCAGCACTATGCCCGGAGCTATATCCATCCCGATGACTGCCAGCGCTTCCTGGATTTCACCGATTATACGGCGCTCAAAAGAAAATTATCCCAAGGGGACCAGTCGGATTGCTTCCGCTTCCGCCAGAAAGGAGCGGATGCAGGCTATACGTGGAAAGAGGTCACGTACATCGCCGTTCCCCGGAGCGGTCGGAAATTGGCCCTGGCCTGTGTGCGGCCGGTGCTCTGCTGCCCGGCCTGTCAGCTGCATAAAGGAGGGACCCTTTCATGATGCAAACTATACGGTCCCGCTTTTTGACGGTCATCTGCGGCGTCTCCCTGACGCTGACCCTGGTCTTCGGCAGCCTCTGCGTCTTCCTCGTCGACCGCAGCGAGACGGAAATCGCCGCCAAGACCCTCACTGGCCGGGCCATCCACGCCAGTACGACACTGAATCCGATTTTCATGCAGTCCGAAGACATCGTCCACTATATCGGCCATACCATCGAGCATGAAGTCAAAAATCCCCAGGACCTGCGTAATAAAGCCAACCGAGACCGGCTGGGAGCTATGATCAGACGGTCTTTTTATAATGCAACCACCGGTATCGACGGCGTCCAGGGCTATTATCTCCATTACAATGAAGACCTGGCCGACGGGCCGGACGGCTTCTGGTATACCCGCCAGGATGCGCGTCATGATTTTGTGTCCCAGCCCATTACCCCCGTCGAGGCGTACGGGGAAGCCGACGCGGGCCGGACGAACCGGTATTATCAGCCCTTGCGTGAGAAGAGGGCCTTGTGGACGACACCTTACGTCAATGACAATAATGGTGTCCGCATGATCAGCTACGTCATGCCTGTCTTCGTCCAAGGCCAGTTCGTCGCCGTCGTCGGCGTCGATATCGACTTCAACATGCTCTGCGACCTCATCGGCAGCATGAAGTCTATGACAGCGGATACGGCTTCCTCTTCAAGGACTGGCAGACCTTCTATTTCCATCCCGATGGCAGGGAGGTGGCCTACGATTTCAAGCCGCGCTTCGATATCGTCAGCCATGGGAACCTGCTGGACCAGTCGGCGACGGATGTCCGCCTGATTCATTACTACTATCAGGGCGTCCCCATGGCCATGGGCTTTACGACCTTGAAGAATGGCATGAAACTGGGCGTGACGGCACCGGAACGGGAAATCTATGCCGGCCGCCAGCTCATGACCTTCCTGGTTTTGGCCATAATTGTCCTCGTCGGTCTGTTGTCGACGCTCCTGGCTATCCGGGCGGCGAACCGTATCGTCCGGCCCCTGCATGACATCAGTGAAGCCGCCCGCCGCCTGGGCCGCGGCGAATATGACCAGCCTCTGGACAGTACGGCTCAAGATGAAATCGGGCGGCTTGCCGGCCATATGAACGATACGATGGAACGGATGCGCAAATACGTCGGCGCCATGCAGAAACAAGCCTATCAGGATGAACTGACGGCCGTCAAGAACGTCGCCGCCTACGACAGGAAGGTCTACGACCTCAACCAGAAAATCGCCGCCGGCCAGGCTGCCTTTGTCGTGGTCATGGTCGACTTGAACCAGCTCAAGGACGTCAACGACCGGTTTTGGCCACGAAAAGGGGAACATCGCTTTGCAGCGCCTGTGCCAGGCCGTCTGCCGCATCTACAAGCACAGCCCGGTCTACCGCATCGGCGGCGACGAATTCGTCGTCATCCTCGAAGGCGAGGACTATGCTCATCGGGACGCCTTATTCGAGAAAGTCCGTGCCTTTGAACACATCCGCGACCTGAGCGCCGCCCAGCCGTGGACGCAGCTCGCCGCTTCCGTAGGCATGGCCGTCTACGACAAGACACGCGACACGGCCTACCGGGCCGTCTTCAACCGGGCCGACACCAAGATGTACGAACAGAAGCAGCACCTGGCGCCGCGGGCCTGAGGGTGAGTGTTGGCTGGCTCGGGGCAAAGGGGAGAGGGCTGCCAGATCATCGCCTTGGCGGCGAAAAGGAAAGATGTACAAAAAGGACAAAATGTGATACTATTTGTAGGGGCTGGAACATGGTGGTTTGTGCCGTCATGTGGAGCCCTTTGTCTTCAAAAGTTTGTAGTATAGAGTTTGTAGAGGATGGGTTTTAATTAAAGTATAAAAAGAGGCTGTCTTCGTGTGGCAGCCTCCTTTCTATTTCGACTTACAAGGAGGTCTTTCCTTTGCGTATCGTTGTCGTAGGCGCCGGCAAGCTGGGGTACAGTATTGCCGAGCTCTTATCGAATGAACAATTCGACGTCGTCGTCGTCGATCATAATGAAGAACGGCTGGAAGTCGTCAAGAATAATCTCGATGTATTGACCGTCCTGGCCAACGGGGCCAGCCCGATTACCATGAACGATCCCGATATCCGCGGTGCCGATATCCTCGTCGCCTGTACGGCTGTCGATGAAGTCAATATGGTCGCCTGTATCATGGCCAAGAAACACGGCATCAAGTACACGGCGGCCCGCATCCGGGACATGCAGTTCCTGTCGGAAGCCAAGGATTATCTGAAGCAGAATTTCGACATCGACCTCATGCTCAATCCGGAAATGATCACGGCCCGTGAAATCAACCGCATCCTCATGACGCCGGCCGCCCTCAACGTCGAAGACTTCGCCAACGGCAAGGTCCGGCTCTTTGAAACCAAGGTCCGCCGTCATTCGCCGCTCATCAACATCCCCTTTAAGGATATGAACATGCCGCCGTCCATCCTGGCCGGCATGATTTTCCGCGATCACCGCATGATCATCCCTCATGGCGATGATTGCCTGTTCCCGCACGACAATGCGTATTTCATCGGCGACCCCAAGGCCATCGAGAAATTCAGTGAGAACTTCGTCCCTAGCGACACGAAGATGGTCGAACGGGTCATCATCATCGGCGCCGGCCGGTCCGGCCGCTTTTTGGCCCCCATGCTCGACAAGGAAGGCATCAAGGTCAAGATTTTCGATAAAGACCGCGAACGCTGCCGCCAGGTGGCAGAACTCCTGGACAACGGCCTGGCCATCTGCGGCGACGGCACGGACATCGACCTCCTGGAACAGGAAGGCATTGCCGATGCCGACGTCGTCATCTGCCTGACCGATGACGACCGCCTGAACCTCATGCTGGCCCTCATCGCCAAGCACTTGGGCGCCAAGAAGACCATCGTCCGCGTGTCGCGCATCGAATACGGCGACCTCATGGAAAAGGTCGGCGTCGATATCGTCTTGTCGACGCGCCTCTTGTCGGCCAGCGAAGTCCTGGCCTTTGCCCGCCGCGGCGGCGTCGTCTCCGTGTCCCTCCTGGAAGGGGCCAAGGCCGAAGCCGTGGAAGTCATCGTCCAGGACGGGGCTCCCGTAGCCGGCAAGCGCCTCATGGATGTCCGCCTGCCCAAAGAATGTCTGGTCTGCGCCTATGTCCGCGACGGCGAAGCCTATATCCCGAACGGCCAGTCCGTCCTCATGGCCGGCGACCGGATCATCCTCTTTATCCAGACGGAATATTCTAAGAAGGTCATGAAGTACTTCAAAGGCAGGGAATAGACCATGAACCGCAGTATCGTCTTTTATCTCGTCAGCCGCCTGGCCCTGATCAACGGTCTGGCGCTGCTCATCCCTCTGCTGGCCGCCCTGTGGTGGGGGGAAGCGGGCCTGGTCTATTTTGCCCCGGCCCTGGCCGCTGCCTTGCTTGCAGCGGCGTTCTGCCGTTACCGCGGCCGCCATCACAAACGCCACCTGGGACCGGGGGAGGGGGCCTGGTACATGGTATCGGCCTGGTTCCTCCTGGGCCTTTTGGGTATGATTCCCTACGTCATGGCCGGTACTTTCGCATCGCCTGTCGACGCCTTCTTTGAAAGCGTCTCGGCTTTTACGACGACTGGGACGTCGTGCCTGGCTGACGGCGGAGCCGGCCTGCCGCAGTCGCTCTTGTTGTGGCACAGCCTCATGGAATGGCTCGGCGGCCTCAATTTCATTCTCCTCCTGGTGTCGGTCATGCCCCAGGTCAACGGCTGTTTCGGTCTGACCTTGTCCGTCCATCAGAGCGTATCCTTCAGCCCCATGGTGGCCCGCATGCAGGAAGCGGCCCGCCAGGCCGGTCTCATCTACCTGGCCATTACGGTCTTTTCCATGGTCCTCTACGTCCTGGCCGGCCTGCCTTTGGGCATGGCCGTCAATCAGGGCCTCATGACCATGTCCACCAGCGGCGGCGATTCGCTCTTCGATTTTTCTCAATATGACAGCCTGGCCCTGGAAGCGGCCGGAGCTGTATCCATGCTCCTGGCCAGCGGCAATTTCCTCCTCTACTGGAAGAGCTGGGAACGGCGCGACTTCAAGAGCCTTTTCTGCGATGCCGAATGGCGGACCTTTTTGACCGTCGTCGTCGTCACGGGCTGCCTCGTATCCTTCCATTTGTGGCGTTTCGGCGTCTACGACGGCTGGGATAACCTGCGCTACGGCTTTTTCCAGGTCCTGTCCTTCATCAGCACCAGCGGTTTTTCGTCAGCCGCCTACAGCACCTGGCCGGAATTCGACAAGTACGTTCTCTTTTCCCTGGCCTTTGTCGGCGGCTGTATCGGCTCGGCTACAGGCGGCCTCAAGGTCATGCGCTTCATGGTTCTCTTCAAGATGGCTGCCCAGGAAATGCGCCGGACCCTGCATCCGCACATGGTCATTTCCCTGAAAATCGACGGCGTCCCTGTCGATATGAAGATCATCAGCCGTGTTCTCAGTTATTTCTTCCTCTTCATGGCGACGTTCTTCGTCTCCATGCTAATCATTTCCCTGTCCGGCGTCACGCCCGTGCAGGCCATGGGGATGGCCGTAGGCTGCCTGTCCAGTGTCGGGTCGACGATGGACCTCTTCGGCGTAGCCGACGTTTCCGTCCTGCCGGCATGGACTAAGCTGTATTGCAGTTTCCTCATGATTTTAGGACGCGTCGAAATCTTTTCCTTCCTCGTCGTCATCCAGACCGCATTCGGTTATCTGCGGCGGCGCTGGTAGGAGGTACACCATGAATATACGAATTGTTTTATTTGTCTTGGGGAAATTGGCTCAGGCCTGCGGGCTGGCCTTGATGATTCCCTTTGTCGTCGCCCTTTTCTATGGGGAAACCAGTATCGTTGCGTTCCTCGTGGCCATCGTCATCAGCCTCCTCATAGGGCGCCTGCTCATGTGGCAGGGCCATCGGCCGACGGACAGCCTGACTGTTCGCGAAGGCGTGGCCATTACGGCTCTGGGCTGGATCATGGTCACTTTTCTGGGCATGATTCCCTATGCTGCCGGCGGCTATTTGTCTGTCCTGGACGGTGTCTTTGAATGTATTTCCGGCCTGTCTGGCACGGGGGCGACGGTCATCGACGACATCGAAGCCATGCCGGCCAGCCTGGTCCTCTGGCGGGCCCTGACCCACTGGTTCGGCGGCCTGGGTATCATCGTCATCTTCATCGCCGTCTTTCCTCAGTTCGGCAAGGGCATCGTCCACATGTTCAATGCCGAAAGCACGGGCCCCCGGTCGGACCGGGCCCTGCCGCGCATCAAGGAGATGGCCAAGGCCCTGTTCACGGTGTACGTCGTCTTTACCGTTGCCTCGACGGTCGTCTTCATGCTCTGCGGCATGTCCTTCCTCATCGCAGCCGACCACGCCTTTGCCACTATCGCTACGGGCGGTTTCTCGCCGTACAATAACAGCGTCGCCCATTTCGACAGCCCTGTCGTTGAATGCTGCCTGTCCTTTTTCATGCTCATCAGCAGCGCCAACTTCGGCATGTACGTCGCGGCCTGGAAGAAGGGCTGCAAAGTCATCCTCGGCGATACGGAGTTCCGCGTCTATTTGTCCATCGTCGCCATCTCGACGGCGGCCATGGCCCTCAACCTGGTCCTGGCCCAGCAGTGGGACGGCATCGAAGCCCTGCGCCAGGCCTTTTTCCAGTCCGTGTCCATTTCGTCGTCGACGGGCTTCGTCTCCAACGACTTTGAACAGTGGCCGGTCTTTTCCAAATTCATCCTCCTGGTCCTGATGTTCATCGGCGGCTGTGCCGGCTCGACGACAGGCGGCCTGAAAGTGACGCGCGTCATGCTGCTGGTCAAGACCATTGCCGCCATCATCCGCCAGAAGATACATCCCAACATGGTCCTGCACATCCGTTCTAATGGCGAAGAATTCTCGATGGACCTCATTTACGGCGTAGCCAAATTCTTCTTCATCTACACCATGCTCGGCGTCCTCTGGACGTTCATCATGGTCTTTGACGGCGTGGCCATCTTCGATGCCATCGGCCTCAGCGTCTCGACCATGGGCAGCTGCGGGCCAGGATTCGGCCAGTTCGGTGCGACGGCTACTTGTTCGGCCCTGCCGCCGCTCAGCAAAGTCGCCCTCTGCCTGTCCATGCTCATGGGCCGCCTGGAAGCCCTGCCGGTCCTGGCTATCCTCATGCCGTCCTTCTGGCGCCACCGCAACAGCTGGTAATTGGGGGAAATCCCTTGCATGACGCCATCCCTTTGCCGTATAATAAAGACAATATTAACGTTACTCTATCTTTTATCAAAGGGGGATTACCTATGAGTTTTTGGGAACAAATGGCTAAGACCATCGATGCCAGTGAAGAAAAACAGAAGAAGGAAGATCTCTACCAGAAGACCTTCCACGAATTAGCCGAAAAATTGAGCGAAATCCGCAACAAAGAAACGGCGGACAAGACGGAAGATTAAAGGATTCTTAAGTTTTTCGCCGTTTTCCGATTTTTCATTAAAAGACGATTAAATTTTGTCAGGACGTCTCCTTTCCATGCTATGCTAGCTATGGAAAGGAGATTTTTTTATGGACGTAAACAAGTTACTGCAAGACGCCCTGGCCGCCGGGGCCAGCGACATCCACATCGAGCCCCTGGACGACGCCGTCCGCATCCGCTGGCGCCGGGACGGTGTCCTCTGTCAGGCCGGGATGCTCCACAAGGGCGGCCTGGAGAAACTGGTGAGCCGCATCAAAGTCCTGGCCGGCCTGGACATCGCCAACCGCCGCCTGCCCCAGGACGGGCGCATCGTCTGGAAGGACGGGGAACGTCGCCTGGACCTGCGGGTCAGTACGCTGCCGACAGTGCGCGGTGAAAAAGTCGTCATCCGCATCCTCGACGGCCAGCGCATCCCCCTGGCCCTCTCGGCCCTGGGCATGGACGACCAGGCCCGGCGCTGTCTGGAAAAGCTCATCCGCTGTCGCCAGGGGCTCATCCTCATCTGTGGGCCCACGGGCAGCGGCAAGACGACGACTCTCTATGCGGCCATCCACGAGATCCAGGACGACTCGGTCAGCATTGCGACCCTGGAAGACCCGGTGGAAATCCTCATGGAGGGCATTTCCCAGAGCCAGGTCCAGGCCAAAGGGGGCATGATGTTCCAGGACGGCCTGCGGGCCCTGCTGCGCCAGGACCCGGATATCCTCGTCGTCGGCGAAATCCGCGATGGCGAGACGGCGCGCATCGCTGTGCGGGCCGCCCTGACAGGGCATGTCATCTTCAGTACCCTCCATGCGCCGAGCGCCGTCGAGGCCGTGATCCGCCTGACCGATATGGGCGTCGCGCCCTACCTGGCAGCCGATGCCCTGGCTGGCGTCGTGTCCCAGCGCCTGGTCCGCTGCCGCAGGAGCGACGGGTCTTATCAGGGCCGTTTCTGCCTGTGCGAAGTCGTGCCGGCTGGCCGCCGTCTCCGCGACGCCATCCGCCGCTGTGCCGGCGTCCGGGACCTGACGGATGCGGCCCGGTCCGATGGTGCCGTCCTCCTGCCCGACGTCATCGCCCGGACCCTGGCGGCCGGCCGGACGGATGAAAGGGAGATACGCCGCGTCTGTGAAGGAGGGAGCTCATGGTGAAGGTAAGGGAACTGATGGAAACGGCCATGGGTCAGCAGGCAGCGGACCTTCATCTGCAGACGGGCCGGCCGCCGATGATGCGCCTGGCCCAGGGCCTCTGTCCGCTTCCAGGGCCGCCCTTGAGCGAAGGGGACCTGCGCCAGGTCCTGCAGGCCGTCGGCTGGAGCGGCGGGGACCAGGGCGACGGCGCCTTTTCCTGGCACGACGCCCTGCGCTGCCGCCTCCACGTCTGCCGGGAGTACGCCGGCCTCCATGTGACGATACGCTTCCTCTATCCTTTAGCGTCGCTGCCGCCAGATGGAGACGGACCGCTGCTGCAGCGCCTCAGCCGCCTGACCAGTGGCCTGGTCCTGGTCTGCGGGCCCACGGGCAGCGGCAAGACGACGGCCCTGTGGCGCATCCTCCAGGTCATTAACGAACGGCGGCCCTGCCATATCGTCACCCTGGAAGACCCGATTGAATACGTCGAAGCCGGGAAGGCCGCCTTGATTACGCAGCGCGAGCTGGGGACGCACTTCGCGACCTTTGCCGAAGGCATCCGCCAGACCCTGCGCCAGGATCCGGACGTCATCCTTATCGGCGAGATGCGCGACCGGGCCGCCATGGATGCAGCTTTGACGGCTGCCGAGACGGGGCACTTCGTCTTGTCGACGCTGCACACGCCGTCGGCAGCACAGGCTGTGAGCCGCCTGGCCGGTGCCTATAGCGGCGAGGCCCAGCAGGAAGTCCGCTGCCGCCTGGCCATGGTACTGCAGGCCATCCTGGCCCAGCGCCGCCTGGAACGGCAGGGACGGATCGACATCGTCCGGGAAGTCCTCGTCCGCACGCCGGCCGTGGTCCAGCTCATCCGCAGCGGTAAGGAATATCAGCTGCCGACGGTCATGCAGACCGGTGCGGCCCTGGGGATGCGGACCATGGAACAGGCCCTGCGCCGCTGCGGTGAGGGAGGGACGTCATGATCCGCCCGCCGCGCCGGCTGTCTGCAGCTATGCTGGCTTTGTTCTTCCGCCAGCTGGCCGTCCTCGTCGGCAGCGGCATCCCCCTGGTCCAGGCCTGGCAGCTGCTCCTGAGCGATATGCCCGGCGCCTGCCGCCCGTCCCTGCATCTGGCGGCCCTGCAGATGGAGCAGGGCGTCTGCCCGTCTCAGGCCATGCGGCAAAGCCAGGCTTTCCCCGATTTGGCCTGCCGCATCATCCGGGCCGGCGAGCAGACGGGGAACCTCGAAGGGCTCTGCCAGGTCCTGGCCGATTTCTATGAAAGGAAGGGCAGGGAGCGGCGCCTCCTGGTCCAGTCCGTGGCTTATCCGGTCTTCCTCCTGGTCTGTCTGGCAGCCCTGACGGCAGGCGCGTGCCTGTTCATCATTCCCGTCTTTACGGACATGATGGTCCAAATGGCCGTGCCCCTGCCCAAAGGGACGCAGTACGTCCTGGTCTTTTTCGACGGCCTGCGGCAGTACGGCCTCTATGGCCTGGCCGGACTGTGCTGCGCCCTGATTGCCCTGCGCTGGGCCTGGCAGCGGGACGAGTGGCGGCTGAGGCTGGAACGGCAGATCGTCCGGTTTCCCGGAATGGCGTCGTGGTTCCTCATCTGGGCCTGGCAGCGCTTCAGCCAGCTCCTGGCCGTCCAGCTGGCCGGCGGCATCCCCTTGCTGGACTGCCTGTCCGAAGCGGCCGCCGTCGTGCCATCATGCCTTTTCCGGCAGTACGTATGGCAGGCCCGGCTGCTGCTGGAACGGGGCTGTGCCTTCAGCCAGGCCGTCCATGCCGGCCGTTTCGGTACGCCCTATGTCGAGACCATGCTGGCCGTCGGGGAAATGACCGGGACCTATGACAAAGCCCTGGCGTCGATTGCTGTCTATTACGGCAGCCGTCTCCATCTGCTGGCCGGCCGGATACGGCGCTGGCTCGGGCCTGTCGTCCTCTTGTTGACCGGCGCCTTGATGGGCGTCTTGATTCTTTGTTTCCTCTTACCGTTACTGGACATGGCATCCAGTATCGTGACCTGATGAAAGGAGTTTTTTCGTATGCAGACTCGCAATGGTTTTTCCCTGTTAGAAATGTTGATTTGTGTGTCCCTCATCCTGATTTTCGCCTCCTTTGCCGTACCCCGTTTCTCATCGGCCACCAAGACGGCCCAGGAAGCCAAAGTACAGGCCGATATCCGGACGATCAGCAATGCCGCTGCCCTCTATGAAATCGACCACGGCGTCTTCCCGGCCAGTGTCGACGATTTAGTGACCCAAGGCAGCGATGGCAAACAGTATCTGCAATTCAAACCGCTCACGCCGGATAAGGGGGAATACCAGATAGCCGATGGCGTCGTTTCCGCCGATTATAACAACAAGCATTTCTCGTCCGATGCGGCATCGCCCCAGGAAGGGGAGGCCTGATAGGATGGGAGGGTCTGTTGTATCTCTCTGGTACGCTGCGGCAGCCGGCTGTACGGTCTGGATCTGCTATACCGATATCCGGCGCTGCTGGATTGCCGACGCGCCCGTCCTGGCCCTGGCTGTGGGCAACGGCGCCGCCAGTTATGCCGGTCTGGTCCGGCCATTTTGGCCCGTTTCCCTGGGCGTCGCCGCCCTCTTCCTGCTCCTCTATGGTCTCTGGCCCGGTTCCATCGGCAGCGGCGACATCAAGCTGGCCCTGGCCCTGGTGCCGGGCTGCCCGGGCTGGGGGGCCTGGACCATGGCAGTCACTTCTTTTGGCCTGGCCGCGCTCGTGGCCTTGTTCTACCGTTTCCGCACAGGGAAGACGATCATTCCCTTCGGCCCGTTCCTCCTGGCCGGCTGGTGGCTGGCCCAGGAACCGCTCCAGCGCGCCTGCCCCGGAGGCTGGCTATGGTGAGACGGAACGGCTTTATCAGCCTGACCGGCCTGATGCTGGCCCTGGGCCTGCTGCTCTTGTATCTGGGCCTGGGACTCACTGCCGGTCAGCGCAGCCGCAGCCACCAGGACGTCGATGGCCTGGCGCGGGAAATGGCCCTGGATATGCAGCAGGTCCGCCAGCGCTGTGTCGGCAATAACCAGAGCAACGGCCGCTGGAAACTGGTCCTGGAAGAAAAGCGCTACGTCCTCCAGGAAGGCTACATCCGGATCAAAGAACGGCCCTATCCGCCGGGCCTGCAGGTAACGAAAGGAGATGTACGCTTTGCTGTCGATGGCCGTCCGCAGCATACGATGGCTGTGGTCATTACTTCGCCCGATGGGGCCTATACGCGTTCTATCGTCGTGGCGGCGCAGACCGGGCGCATCCGTATCGCCTGAGGCCAATGGCTTCTTTTTCCTGACCGACGGTCTGGCGGGCCTGCTCCTCGGAGCCTGCTTGTTCACGGCGGCCCTGGGCCTTTCCCTCCAGGCCGTCAGACTGCATGACCAGGCCAGACAGCGGCAGCTGGCGGCCATGGTCTGCCGGCAGGTCATGGAAGGCTGGAAGGGCGGCTGTCCGCCATCAGACCGCGTCGTCATTCAGGGCCGGACCTATGAGGTGACGCATGCGCAGACGGCCCTCGGCGAGGGCTATGTCCTTTGGCAGGTAGAGGCAGGTGATGACCATGGCCCCCATGTTTCCTGCCGGCTCCTGGTGCCGGCAGGGACCGAAGAAAAACGGCTGGATCCTCTTGGACGTACTCCTGGCCTTGAGCCTGTCGGCCCTGACCCTGACAGTTTTGCTGTCCCTGGCGGGACAGACGGCCCGCCTGGATTGGCGCTGCCAGATTGAAGAAGGCCTGCTGCGGCAGCACGTCAGCGTAGAAGAAACGCTGTTCCAGGCCCTGCGCTATGGCCGGGACGTTGAAGTCCGTCCTCAGGAGGTCCGCTTCCGCACGGCCAAGGGCGCCGTGAAGGGCTTTGCCGTCCGCCATCAAGGCCTGTATGTCCGCCTCAGCGATGGCAACTATCAGCCCCTGACAGGCGGCGGCAGCACCGTCCAGGGCCGGGCCCTGGTCATCCAGCCCCTGGACGGTCGGCCCTTTTTCTCCCGGACCGGCCAGGCCGTACAAGTCGCCTTTCTCCTAAAAGAACGGCGGAGCGGCCTGTCCCGGCCCGTGCAGTTTGCCGTGTGTCCCCTGAATGAAGGTGAATCATGAAACGATGCAATGGCTTCTTTTCTTTTTCTATCGTGACCGTCGCCGTACTGACCCTGAGCCTGGCCCTGACGGCGGCGACCCTGGCGTGGCAGCACTTCCAGATGGCCCGGACCTATGAAGAGACCGTGCGGCTGACCTATTTGGCCGAAAGCGCCCTCTGTGAGGGTTGGAACCAGCTGCGGCAGGACCCAGACGCTTTTCTGGCGGGCCAGGCCATGGCCGTGCCCCGTGCAGAAGGGCTGGCTGGCCCTGGGGACATCCTGACCGTCCGCTGCCAGTATCAGCCGGCCGGTCAGACGCCGGACGGCTATCTGCAGGCCCGGGCCGCTGCGCCGGGAACGGGCGTCCAGCAGACGTGCGGCCTGCACTTTGCCGTGACGGCCGATGAACAGGGCCGGACCGTGCTGCATTTCGTACAGTATGTCAATTAGTAGAGAGGTGAGCTTATGTGGTGGCAACAAAATGCCTGTTTATGGCTGAATGGACAGTCTGTCCATCTTTTGAAGACGAAACGGACCTGGTATGGACGCGTGGCCTTCCGCCAGGGTCATCGCGACTATGAAGCCAAGCGGGACCCGGACTGGATGGGCCAGGAAGGGGGCGTCCAGTCCTGTCTGCCAGAACTCCTGCAGCGTTATGGCCTGGCTGGCTGGCGCCTGCGCGTCCTCATCGGCGGGCCGAGCGTCCTTTGGAAGCGCCTGTCCCTGGGGACGACAGACCGGCAGGAAGCCGATGCCCTCATCGCCGGTGCCGGCCTGGTCAGTGAAGAAGGGCGGCCTTATGACTTCGAGGCGGCTTGTCCGTCGAAAGGCGGTGACGGGAGCGGTGACTGGACGGTCGGCGCCTATCCGGCCGAATGTGTCGCCGCTATCTGCCGGGCTGCCGGCGCTGCCGGAGCCGTCGTCCAGTCCATCGACTTGCTGCCCGCTTTTTTTGGCCGCCTTTGGCCAACCGGTACGGGGACCCTGGCCTTTCAGGAAGCCCCCGATGGCCAGCAGCACCGCGTCCGCCTGCGCGACGGCCTGCCCCTGGCCTATGACGTACAGGCGGCTGTGCCGACGGCTGATGGGCCGGTCTTCCGCTGGCTCCCGGACGGGGCAGACGAGACGGAATGGCAGCCTGCCGGGCCGAGCGAAGCCGTGCGCCGCCTGATGGATGCTTACCACGTGTCCCAGCCTACGGCCATGCTGGCTTTCTTGTAAGGAGGGAGGATCATGAAATGCAACCTCGTACCGGCCAGCTACCGCCAGGACCATCGCCGCTGGCAGCGGCCGGCCTGTTTGGCCCTGGGGCTGATGCTGGTTGTCTGTGCCGGGGCAGGCCTCTTTTTTCAGTATCAGATCCAACGGGAAAAGGCCTATTATACGGACTATCTCTATCCCGTGCAGCAGCAGATACAGCAGCGCAATGATGCCATCCGGCGCAGCCAGGCCCTGGCCGACCGCGCTAAGAAAGGACCGTCCGACGGCCCGCTGCTGACGCCGTCCCTGATGGTGGCCCTGGCTTCGTCCAAACCCGATGGACTCGTCGTGGAAACCGTGAGCAGTCAGGCCGGCCGGGTCGTCATCCAAGGCCAGGCGTCCGCTGCGGACCGGCCCCAGCAGTGGCAGCGGACCTTGCAGCAGCAGGGCATGGGCCAGGCCGCTGTGGCCAAGATGCAGCCCGACCGGGGCGAGGGAATCCCTTTTTCCCTGAAGGTGAGCCGTCATGAAGGCCTGGCGAAGAAGGGCTGACTGGCAGCGGGCCTTTCCCGTCCTCGCCGTGCTGGCTGCCATAGCCGCCTGCTTTGCCATCTCGTCGTATCACACCTGGCAGGGCTGGCAGGGCGTCCACCGTCAGCTGGCCCCGTATGCCCATCGGGCCCGGCCCCAGGAGAAGCGGGAGGCAGCAAAACCTGATGCCGGCCCTGATGTGGCGGCCTCCCTGGTAGCCCGGAACGTCCAGCTCTTGTCGTGGCAGCAGTCCGGCCGCGAAGGGAGTCGGCAGACGCTGGTCCTGACCGGGACCTTTGCCGACCTCCTGGCCTGGCTCAACGACTGGCCCGCTGCCTGTCCCCAGGGGACCTGCCAGATCCTCCGCTGGGAACGGGGCGAAGGGGGCAGCGTCGTCACTGTCGAGGTCTCACCGGACGGAAAGGCCGGGGCAGCCCTTCATTGACAGTCTGGCGCTGGGCATGATATAGTTATGTTTGTAAGTTTGAAATAGGTCAGGTGTCATAGACTCAATAGAGAAGCCGGTCCAATGCCGGCGCGGTCCCGCCGCTGTAGGGTGGAGCCAGGCTGCAACGATGTCACTGTACGAAGTATGGGAAGGCGCAGCCATGGCCAGGAAGCCAAGCCAGAAGAACTGCCTGACGGATAATCACCGATAGACCTGCGAGCGATGGGAAGGAGATTGTAAAAAAGATACGTAAGGGAGCTGTCGCTACAAGACGGCTCCTTTTGATTTTGTACCTTCATTCGACACGTCAGCAGGCCGGACAGGAGGGTATTTTGGACGCGATTTTACAGGGTTTTCAGTTATTTCAGGCAGGCGGGCCGGTCATGTACCTGCTCCTGGCCTGTTCTCTCTTCGTCGGCTACATTGGCATCGAACGGGCGATTTTCTATGGAGACATGGACGCCGGGAAAGCCTTTGCCGAACAATTCTACACGCAGATGAAGCTGCGGCGCTACGACCAGGCCCAGCGCCTGGCCATGGACGCCCGCGGCGGCCTGCCCCTCATTTTGCAGGATGTCTTTCAGCATCAGGCAGGTCCTGACGTCAAGGCCTTCGTCGAAATGCAGTCGGGCATCTTCGTGGCCAAACTGCGCCGCCGTCTCTACTATCTGAGCGTCATCGTCACCATGGCGCCGCTCCTGGGCCTCTTGGGGACGATCAGCGGCATGATCCGCTCTTTCAGCATCCTCAACGTCCAGTCCGGCCAGGCCGTGGCCATTACCGGCGGCGTCGGCGAAGCGCTCATCGCCACGGCTTTCGGCCTCTGCGTCGCCATCCTGGCCCTGGCCGTCCATTCTTATTTCACCCAGCGCCTGGACCGCATCATTACGGATATGGAAATGTGTTTTTCCGCATTGGAAACGATGCCTGTGAAAGCGGGGCAGTGACCATGCGCCTCCGTAATATTCGCGATTTTGAACGGCCGTCGATTATGATCATCCCCATGATCGACATCATGTTCTTTTTGCTGGTCTTCTTCATGATGACCTCCTTGTCCATGGTCGATTTGCACAGCCTCGGCGTCCAGCTGCCGCGGGCTTCGGCCGCCCAGACCCAGCCGTCGGCCCAGTACGTCGTGACCTTGAAGGCCGATGGGTCCCTGTGGCTCAACGGCCAGCCCGTCGGGGCCGATGAGCTCCTGGCTTCGGCTCGGGACCAGCAGCGTCAGGACAGCGCTTTCAGCGTCGTCCTCTGCGCCGACCGGGGCCTCGATTACGGTCAGGTCGCCGACGTCCTCGATGCCTTCAAGCGGGCCGGTATCGCCCACATCGGTCTGGCCGCCGACAAGGGAGGCCAGCCATGAAGCCTTGGGAAAAACGACGGGGCCGCGTCGCTGCCGGCGTTTCCGTATCGCTCCACGTCGCCGTCTATCTGGCCCTGGCAGCTGGCGGTTTTTTCACGCTGATCCATCATTACACCCGCCAGGACGGCGTAACCGACGTCATGGTCTATAACGCCGACGACCTGGCCGGTGCCGGCGGTCACGACGCGGCCGGCACCGATACGGATGAGGGCCGTCTCTCTCAGTCGGACGGTCGTGATAGGGGACCGGAAGGACCGGGATCCCCGGGATCTTCGGACAGGGCTGTGGCGGATGCCGACGTTGCGTCGCCTGATCCGGCTGAAGCCGGTGCCGACGGGATGACTTATGCAGCCAAGACGGAAAGCGGCAAAGGGGAACCCTCTGTAAAGGGTGCGGCAACGGGCTCCCAGCCGTCGGCCCAGGCTGGGACAGAACGTCTCAACGGCCATACGGGTTCAGCAGCCGGCGGCCGCGGCCGGGCTGCCGGGCCGGGAAAGGATGAGGCCGCCGCGCCGGCCGGGAATCTGCACGTACCCGATGCCGTCGCCGACGTCCTCGATGCCATGCGGGAAAAACTGCCTGAAAAGTTATCGGAAGCGAAGATGCAACCATCTACACCAACCATCCCACCGAGTCAGTCCAACACGACAGTCATTACGGCCAAGGATATGGAAAGCCATCACGATACGACGGTCCAGCAGGCCTTGCAGCGCGTCACCGGCGTGACCGTCAATGAAATGGTGCCTGGCATCTCCTCTTACGTCAAGCTCAATGGTGACGACCGGGTCCTGATCCTCGTCGACGGTCAGAGTCTGGCCAATGCCCAGGGCTCCGGCTATGGCCGGGGCAGCGTCGATTTGACCAGCCTGCCCGGCGTCGGGGCTATCGACCACATCGAAGTCACCAAGGGCAGCGGCTCCGTGCGCTACGGCAGCGGCGCTGTCGGCGGCGTCATCAATATCGTCACCAAGAAGGGGGACCGCCGCGAATCTTCCCTCGATGCCTACACCGGTTCCTGGGGGATGCACGGCTACACCCTGACTCACAGCGGCCGGGCCGGCGCGACGAGCTGGCTCGTCAGCGGCGACCTGGAGCAGCGGGCATACTATGCCTTTTCCCACGGGGCCAATACGGACCATTCCCGCGGCGATATTGCCAGGAAGTCCTTATCCTTGCGGCTGGACCAGGACCTGACGGACCATACGTCCCTGACCGTGAAGGCTTATCATCAAGATTATCACGGCCACGGTTCGACGTATAAAGCCGACCCGGCGGGCTGGTACCTGACGGCCAATAAGCCTATCGACCGCCTGATCAACGACTACAGTGTGACCTATCATTTCAAGAAAGAAACGGCTCAGCCAGGCTTTTGGCGCTATTTCAACGATTACCAGCGGACGTACTGGTCCAATCATTATTTCACCCGCACCCAGGGCCTGGAGTGGCAGGATAACTGGCAGCTCGGCCCGCACCAGCATCTGACGGCCGGTGCCGAGTGGACGGAAGATATGGGGACCAATTATGAAGCCCATTATATCGACAAAAAACGTCATAATCAGGCTTTCTACGCCGAAGATGCCCTGACGTTCGGCAAATTCACGGTCACGCCGGGCCTGCGCTGGGACCGGAATAGCACTTTTGGGACGCACCAGACGCCGCGCCTGGCCATGAATTACAAGGCCAATGACGCCTTCAACGTCTACGCCTCGTGGAGCCGCGTCTTTTCGCCGCCCCGCCTGAACGACCAGTTCTATGTGACGACGTCCCGCGGGATTACGTCGCAGGGCAACGAAAATCTCCAGCCCGAAGAAGGCTATACCCAGACTTTGGGCTTCCAGTATCAGGCCGGTCCCAAGACGAACATCGAAGGCAGCATCTTCCACAGCAACTTACAGCACGTCATCCGCTGGGACCGATCAAATCCGACATACCACGAAGTAGAGAACCTCGATGAAGAAGACAAGCGCGGCTTCGAGCTGACGTGGAAGCAGAAAGTCAACGATAAATGGGACTATGAAGCAGGTTATTCCTACATCCGCACGAAAGTGGACAAAGGGGAGGGCCTGGCCTTCGATACGACCTATAATCAGCCCAACGGCTATCATGCCGGCGTCCATTATCACAGCGGCAAATGGCAGGCCAATGCCGATATGACCGCCGGGACCGGGCGCAACGATACGTATTACCGCAATAATTCCTACGTCGTCTGGAATGTCAGCGCGTCGTATTCGCCCAATGCGGCGACGACCGTGTATGCTAAAGTCAACAATCTCAACGACGAGGCTTATGATTTGTACCATAATTATCCGTCTGCCGGGCGCAACTGGCAGGTCGGCGTAAAGAGAAAGTTTTAGGAGGTGCCTTTACGGTGAAAAAAAATTGTCTGCTCATCGTCGCTTTTTGTCTGGTCCTGCTTACGGGCTGTGCGCCCCAGAACGACGCTACTCAAAGCAGCGTCTCGTCCGGGGCCTATGCCGTCGTGACCGATGACCGGGGAACGGTCGTCACTCTGGCCCGGAAACCGCAGCGCGTCGTCGTCTTGTCGACATCGCTCCTCAACTTCGCCGCTGCCGTCGACGGCGACCTGGCCGGCCGGGCGACGGTCAAAGCCGAAGATGCATCGCTGCCGGAAAAATATCAGCATGTGCCGGACGTCGGACCTGTCTACAACGTGAGCCTGGAAAAGGTCCTGGCCTGCCAGCCCGATTTAGTCATTGCCAGCGCTGACCACCACGAAAAATTGGCGGCCCAGTTGGAAGAGAGCCACATCCCGGTCCTGGTCCTCAAGACCAAGACCTATGACGACGTCAAGCGCAACCTTGAGGTCATCGGCAAGGTCTATGGCAAAGAAGAGGCAGCCAAGGCCAAGGAAGACGAACTGGACCAGGCCGTCCATGCTGTCACCGATGCCGTACCGGCCCAGGGGAAACGGGTCGCCATCCTCCACGTGACACCCAGTTCCGTATCGGCCGAATTGCCGTCGAGTATTGCCGGCGACATGGCGGATCTCCTGCACTTGAAGAATATCGCCGCCGATGCCGCTGGCGACGGCCAGACGACGCGCATCCCCTACAGTATGGAAAGCCTGGTTCAGGCCGACCCGGATGTCATTTTCCTGACCTCCATGGGGTCGTCCGATAAGATTGAAAAACGCATCCGCGAAGATATCCAGGGCAATCCGGCCTGGACCGCCCTGACGGCCGTCAAGGCGGGCCAGGTCTATGTCCTGCCGGAAAAATACTTTCTCCTCAATCCGGGCCTGGACTACCCCAAGGCCGTAGCTTATATGGCCCGGCTCGTCTATCCGGAGTCGGCTCATGAATAGGGAAGGCTGCTATCGGACCCGCTGGCGCTGGCTCATGCTGGCTGTCTTTGTCCTCCTGGCCCTGGGAGGCTGCCTGCTGTCAGTCATGCAGGGCGTTGCCGCCATTACGCCGGCCGATGTCCTGCAGATCCTCTGGCAGCCGTCGGCCCGGACGGCGGACCAGATCATCTGGAATATCCGCCTGCCCCGGACGCTGACAGGGGCCCTGGTCGGGGCTAACCTGGCCTTGTCCGGTGCCATCCTCCAGGCCGTCATGCGCAATCCCCTGGCCGACCCACATATCATCGGCATTTCAGCCGGCGCCGGCCTGGCCGGTATCGTCGTCCTCATCGTCTGGCCGGCCTATCTCTTCTGGATGACGCCTGTAGCCTTCATCGGCGCCATGGCCGCAGCCGCCGTCATTTACCTCCTGGCCTGGAAAGACGGCATCGTGCCTGTCCGCATCATCCTGGCCGGCGTCGCCGTGTCGGCCTTTCTGGGGGCCATCATTTCGGGCATCCTCATCTTTTACAGCGACCGCGTCCACGGAGCCCTGCTGTGGATGGTCGGCGGCCTGGCGGCCAGCAGCTGGAAAGACGTGACGGCCATCGCACCGTATACGGTCATCGGCCTGGCTTTATCAGCTGTCGGCGCCTATTATCTCAACCTGCTCCAGCTCGGAGATGATATGGCCCGCAGCCTGGGCCTGTCTGTCGAAGGCGCCCGCCTGGGCCTGACGGCCGTCGCCGCCCTGCTGGCTGCCAGCGCCGTCAGCGTTGCCGGTCTGCTGGGCTTCGTCGGCCTTATCGTGCCGCATATCGTGCGCCTCCTGGTCGGGTCCGATTACCGCTACATCATCCCTGGTTCGGCCATCTTCGGCGTGGCGACCGTGACCTTGAGCGATACGGCGGCCCGGCTCATCCTGGCACCGGCCGAATTGCCCGTAGGCATCATCATGGCCTTTATAGGGGCGCCCTTTTTCTTATTTCTCCTGCGGAAGGAAGTGTGAGCCATGGCTGATGCCATTACCGTCCAGCACCTCGTCGTCCGGCGCGGCCGGCGGACCATCCTCCATGATTTCAGCGTAGCCCTGCCCAAAGGGAAGGTGACAGCCATCATCGGCCCCAACGGCTGCGGCAAGAGCACCTTCCTCAAGGCCGTGAACTGCATGATTCCCGCAGCCAGCGGCTCTATCCGCCTGGGTCAGCGCGAGGTCCATGATTTTTCCCGTAAGGCCTTGTCGCGGGAAATGGCCTTCCTGACCCAGACCCATGACGTGCCGCCTGATGTGACCGTCCGCGACTTAGTCGGCATGGGGCGCTTTCCTTACCGCCGTCTCTGGAGCGGCCGGAGCCGGGAAGACCGGGACGCCGTCGACCGGGCCATCCAGGCCGTCGGCCTCGAAGCCTATGCCGGCGAGGTCATGCAGCACCTCTCTGGCGGCGAACAGCAGCGGGCCTGGCTGGCCGTCTTGCTGGCCCAGGATGCGCCCATCCTCTTGCTGGACGAACCGACGACGTATCTCGATGTGCACCACCAGCTGCGCATCCTCGACCTCCTGCGCCGCATCAATGAGGGCTGGCAGAAGACCATCGTCGTCGTCCTGCACGACATGAATCAGGCCTGGCAATATGCCGACGAAGTCGTCATCATGAAAGACGGAGCCCTGGTCTGTACGGGACCACCCCAGGCCGTCCTCACACCGGAACGGCTTTGGGACGTCTTTTCCGTCCGGACCGACATCGTCACCACCAGTGACGGCCGTTCGGCCATCGTTGTGTTGCAATGACACGTCAGATTATCAGTGAAGTTTTGTTAAATACGTTCATCATTTGACGTAAGGCTTAAAAAATAACCATCCATCACGATGAACGATGAACGAAAAACGATAAAAGGAGAAACGTACCATGTCCTTATTCACGGTCAAAGAAGGGAAGAAAATGCGCTGCGGCTATACGACCGGGTCCTGTGCGGCCGCGGCGGCGAAGGCGGCGGCCATCATGGTCCTGACCGGGCGCCGCATCGAAGCCATATCCTTGCAGACGCCGCAGGGGACGGTCCTCCAGCTCATCCCGGAAGACGTCTCTTTCGGTCCCCAGTCGGCGACATGCGCCATCCGCAAGGACAGCGGCGATGACCCGGATATCACTGACGGCATGCTCGTCTACGGAACCGTCGAAAAGACGCCGTCCGGCCTGTCCATTGTCGGCGGCATCGGCGTCGGCCGCGTGACCCGGCCCGGCCTGGCCTGTGCCGTCGGCGATTGGGCCATCAACCCCGTGCCGCGCCGCATGATTACCGAAGCCCTGCAAGCGGCTTGCCGGCAGTGCGGCTATACGGGCGGCCTGCGCCTGACCTTATCCATCCCCGAGGGCCAGCGCCTGGCCCGGAAGACCTTCAACCCGCGCCTGGGCATCGTCGGCGGCCTGTCCATCCTGGGAACGTCGGGCATTGTCGACCCGATGAGCGAGCAGGCCCTGGTCGATACGATCCATACGGAAATGGATTCCCGCCGCGCTGCCGGCCAGACCCATTTATTGGCCTTTTTCGGCAATTACGGCGTCGATTTCAGCCGCGACCATCTGGGAGTCGACGTCAGCCAGCGCGTGACTATCAGCAACTATGTCGGCGAAACTCTCGATTATGCCGCCTACAAAGGCTTTTCCGACGTCCTGGTTATCGGCCATATCGGCAAATTGGTCAAAGTCGCCCAAGGCATCATGAATACCCATTCCCATTATGCCGATGGCCGCACGACCCTCCTGGCCCTGGAAGCCGTCTTTGCCGGTGCCTCACGGCAGCTGGCTCGTCAGATTTACGACAGCCTGACGACGGATGAAGCCGTGCGCCTGCTGAAGGAACAGAATCTGCTGGAACCGGTCATGGCCGC
Source organism: Megasphaera indica (assembly GCF_046614755.1). Lineage (NCBI taxonomy): Bacteria > Bacillati > Bacillota > Negativicutes > Veillonellales > Veillonellaceae > Megasphaera > Megasphaera indica. Next base: position 166,090 of record NZ_JBKKJR010000002.1, on the reverse strand, counting down.
AGTCTGTGAGAAAATCGAGGCCTATATGGACCAGCGGACTCATGGTGAAATCCCGACGGCGGCCGTCGTCTTTTCCAATGCCTACGGCGTCCTGGGCCTGACGTCGCGGGCCAAAGAATTTCTTGCATTGCATACGAAGGGGGAACTACGATGATACACTTTGTCGGCGCCGGTCCCGGTGCTGTCGACCTCATTACCGTCCGCGGCCAAAAATTACTGGAAACAGCGGACCAGATTATTTACGCCGGCTCCCTGGTCAACCCGCAGCTGCTGGCCTGTGCCAAAGAAGGCTGCCGCATCCTCGACAGCGCCGGCATGACGTTGGAAGCCGTCGTGGCGGCCATGGAAGAAGGGGAGGGCCAGGGCTGGATGACCGTCCGCCTGCATACAGGCGATCCGTCGGTCTATGGCGCCATCCGCGAGCAGATGGACATCCTCGCCCAGAAGGGCATCGCCTATGACGTCGTACCCGGTGTCAGCTCCTTCTGTGCCGCTGCCGCGTCTCTCCAGGCCGAATATACTCTGCCGGGCATCAGCCAGTCGGTCATTATCACCCGCATGGAAGGGCGGACGCCCGTGCCGGATAAGCAGAAAATCGCCGATTACGCCGCTCATCAGGCGACGATGGTCATTTTCCTCAGCGCATCCCTCTTGGACGGCCTCCAGGCCGAACTCCTGCGCGGCGGCTATGCGGCCGATACGCCGGCAGCCATCGTCTACAAAGCATCATGGCCAGAAGAACAGACTTATACCTGTACCGTCGGCACCCTGGCTGAAACGGCCCGGCGCCATGCCATTTCCAAGACGGCTCTCATCGTCGTCGGCAAGGTGCTGGGGCCGGCTTATGACCGCAGCCTTTTGTATCATCCGGCCTTTACCCACGGCTGCCGCCAGGCGGCGCCGGAGGACCAGCAGTACGGCGACCACATCGGTCAGGAGACGGAACCATGAAAGCCGTCGTCCTGTCCTTTACCCAGGCTGGGACGGCCCTGGGCTGCCGCGTCGCTGCCTGCTTGCGGGGAGGCGGCTGGGACGTCCGCCAGGCGTCGCTGAAGAAATTCGCCGTCGTCCAGGAAGGGGTCCTGCCGTTTACACCCAATCTCCACGATGAAGCGGCCCGGGCTTTTGAAGCGGCCCGGCTGGTCATCTTCATCGGCGCCGCAGGCATTGCCGTCCGCACTATTGCGCCCTTTATCCGCCATAAAGACCTGGACCCGGCCGTCCTGGTCATCGACGAGAAGGGCCAGTTCGTCATCCCCATCCTGTCCGGTCATATCGGCGGCGCCAATGCCATCGCCCGCCGTCTGGCTGCAGAACTGGAAGGCCAGGCCGTCGTGACGACGGCGACTGATGTCAACGCCTTGTTCGCCGTCGATGAATGGGCGGCCCGCCAGGGCCTGCGCCTGTCGTCCCTGAACGATGCCAAGGCCTTTGCCGCTGCCATGCTGGAAAAGGGCGCTGCCGGCGTGTACAGCGATTTCCCCCTGCAGGGGCCGCTGCCGCCGGGCCTGGTCTATGCCTTCCATGGCGACGCCGGCCTGGTGATCACGACCAAAGCTCACGTGCCCGTGTTCCGCACGACTGTCGTCGCCCGACCGGTCATCGTCCACATCGGCATCGGCTGCCGCAAGGGTACGACGGCCAAAGACATCGCTTATTGGGTCAATGCCGTCCTGCAGCGGGCCAACTTGTCGCCCGACGCCATTGCCGACGTCAGCTCCATCGACGTCAAGCAGGATGAAGCCGGTCTCTTGGCCTTTGCCAAGGCCCAGCAGTGGCCGCTGCACTTCTTTACGGCCGATGAACTCAATGCCGTGCCAGGCGACTTTACGGCGTCCGATTTCGTCAAACAGACTGTCGGCACGGACAACGTCTGCGAACGGGCTGCCGTCCTGGCCAGCCATCAGGGGACCCTCATCGTCACCAAACAGAGCCGCCGCGGCATCACCGTAGCCGTAGCCTGCGAACGCTACCAGGTCCGGTTTGCATGTTGAAAGGAGAAAGGTTATGAAACATCGTATTTATGTCGTCGGCATCGGACCGGGGTCCCTGCAGGGCATGACCCTGCAGGCCCGGGAAATCCTCGATGGTTGCGACTGCATCGTCGGTTACGACACCTATATTGATTTGATACGTCATTATTTTCCTGATAAAGAATTCGTCACGACGGGCATGACCAAAGAAGTCGAACGCTGCCGCATGGTCCGGGACCGGGCCAAGCAGGGGCAGACCGTGGCCATCGTATCCAGCGGCGATGCCGGGATTTACGGCATGGCCGGCATCATGCACGAAGTGGCTGCCGATGACGACGTCGATATCGTCGTCATTCCCGGCGTGACCGCTGCCAGCGCCGGTGCGGCCCTGCTCGGTGCGCCGCTGGTCGCTGATACGTGCCTCATTTCCCTCAGCGATTTGCTGACACCGTGGGAAAAAATCGCCAACCGCCTCGACTGTGCCGCTGCCGGCGACTTCGTCATCTGCCTGTACAATCCGGCCAGCAAGAAGCGGGCAGACTATCTGGAAAAGGCCTGTGACATCATCTTGCGCCATCAGCCAGCCGATACGCCGGCCGGCATCGTCCGCAATATCGGCCGCGAAGGCCAGGAAGTGACGGTCCTGACCCTGGGCGAACTGCGCAAGATGCGCCTGGATATGTTCTGTACGGTCTTCATCGGCAACAGCCAGACTCGGAACATCCATGGCAAACTGGTCACACCGCGGGGATATCACTTATGAGGAGCCCCGTATGGATCGCCGGCGGCACGACAGAAGGGCGGAAACTAGCCCATTATGCCGACTGCTGTCATATCCGGGCTTACGTGTCCGTCGCCACCGATTACGGCGCTTCGTTAGTGCCTGAAAGCCCTTTCGTGACCGTCGTGACCGGCCGCATGGACGAAGGGGAGATGGAAAAATTTCTCCGGGAACAGGCTATCGCTCAGGTCATCGATGCGACCCATCCCTATGCGACAGCCGTGACGGCCAATATCCGCCAGGCCTGTGCTGCCGTCGGCATCCCGTACCGCCGCATCCAGCGCCGGCGCGGCCGCTATGAGGACCAGGGTGGCTGCATCGCCGTCCATTCCGTCGGTGAAGCCGTCGAAGTCCTGAGCCACACGACGGGGCCCATCTTCTTGACGACAGGCAGTAAGGACTTGGATTCCTTTGCCCAGATTCCCGATTATGCCCAGCGCATCTACGCCCGCATCCTGCCCGTCCGGCCGTCGTTGGACCGGGCCCTGGATCTAGGCTACCTGCCGGCCCACGTAATCTGTATGCAGGGCCCCTTCACGACCGAACTCAATGCGGCCATGTTCCGCCAGACCGGCGCCCACTACGTCGTCACCAAGAACTCCGGCCACACCGGCGGCTTCCAGGAAAAATTAAAAGCTGCCAGACAAACAGGCGCCACGGTCATCGTCATCGAACGGAGTTGACTTTTGAGTATTAAGTTTGCAGTTTGTAGTTTTTAGTAAATGTTTTTAAGTTTAAAACTACCTTCTGCAAACTACAAACTCTGCACTACAAACTATAAGGCGAGAGGAAGTTGCATGATGACAGAAAATTTCGTGCGACAGCCCCTACACCCATGAAAGGAGACATACCATGCACGTATATATTATCGGCACAGGGCCCGGCAATCCGGCTTTGTTGACGGGTCAGGCCAAAGCGGCCATAGAGGCTTCGCCCATCCTCGTCGGCGATAAGCGGATGCTGGCGCCTTTTGCGGCTTTCGGGAAGCGCCTGGTCGCGACGTACCGGCGTGACGATATTTGTCAGCTTGCCGCTTCTTTGTCCGATGAGGAAGGACCCATGGCCGTCCTCGTGTCCGGCGACGTCGGCTTTTTCAGCCTGGCCGCCTTGCTCACGGACATCCCTGGCTGCACGGTGACCCGCATCGCCGGCATCAGCAGCCTCGTCTACTTTGCGGCCGCCTTGCAGACGACGTGGAACGACGCCTTTATCGTCAGCCGCCATGGCCGCCGGGAATCCCTCGTCGCCGCCGTCCGCCAGCATCGGAAAGTCTTCGTCCTGACAGGCGGGTCCGATTCACCGGCCGCCTTGTGCCGGGAACTCTGCCAGGCCGGCCTGGATACGGTGTCCGTAGCCATTGGTTGCGATTTATCTTATGATAATGAAACCATCCTCCGCGGGACGGCTGCCGATTTCACCGACCGTCCCGCCGATTCTCTGGCTGTCATGATGGTAGAAAACGAAAAAGCCCGGCCCTGGGTGCGGCCCGTCCACGGTCTGCCCGACGAAGCCTTCTTGCGCGGCAAAGCCCCCATGACCAAGCAGGAAATCCGCAGCGTCGCCTTGTCCAAACTGGCTCCGGAAGCGGACGCCGTCGTCTGTGACATCGGGGCCGGGACCGGTTCGTGCACAGTCGAACTGGCCTTGCAGGCTCCTTTTGGCCACGTCTATGCCTTTGAAATCAATGAAGAGGCCCTGACTGTATTGCAGCAGAATATCGGCCATTTCGGCCTGACTAACGTCACCGTCGTCGCCGGCGATGCCAGCCGGACTTTGAAAACCTTGGACATTGCACCGGATTACGCCTTCATTGGCGGGACCAAAGGCAATCTGGCATCCATCCTCGATGACCTGTATGACAAGAATGAAGCCTGCCGCATGGTCATTACGGCCATCAGCCTGGAAACCCTGGCCGCCGTCACCGCTTATTACGCCGCCCGTAACGGATACCAGCTGGACATCACCCAGGTCAGCACGGCCCGCAGCAAACGAGTCGGCCAGCATCATCTCATGATGGCCCAGAACCCGGTGTATATCATGACAGCTGTCCGTCAGGACGCAGGGGAAGCTTAGATCCCGACTGTCGTACTGTCGTACGAAGGTTTCTTCCACCTTGCAAGGGGCCTTTGCTGGAAGAACCCCTCAGTCAGCTATACTGCCAGCTCCCCTTCTCAGGGGAGCCTTGTTGCGAACTGCGAAGGCGGGCCGCCTAGCCACAGCTGTCCGTTTTGGCAACCGTCTTGCGCCTCTCGCTGGTCGGCACCTGATGGGCCAAAAAGGCTTAGGACGGCCCCCTACAAAGTGGCCTGCGGCCTGCGGCCTGCCGGGGCCTTTGCTTTTTCGATGAACGATGAACGACTTACGATGAACGACTTTACATTCACGAAAGGAGATCCTCATGCCCTCATCTATACAAGGAACGCCGGTTCCACGCCTGCTTTTGGCAGCTCCCAGCAGCGGCAGCGGCAAGACGACGGTGGTCTGCGCTTTGTTACAGGCCCTCAAGGACCGCGGCCTGTCGTCGGCCGCTTTCAAGAGTGGCCCTGATTATATCGACCCCATGTTCCACCGCCGGGTCCTGGATACGCCGTCGTATAATCTGGACCTCTTTCTCTTCGGCCGCCACGAGCCGGGCGCCGCAGCTGCCCGGGAGACGCTGCTGCGCCATGGTGCTGCGGCTGATGTAGCCATTTTAGAAGGGGCCATGGGCTACTACGACGGCGTCGGTACGGGTTCAGAGGCCAGCGCCTATGAATTGGCCGCAGCGACAGAGACACCGGTCGTCCTCGTCGTCGACGGCCGCGGTGCCGGCCTGTCGCTGGCAGCCGTCTTGCAGGGAATGGCTGCTTTCCGGGCTGACAGCCACGTCGTCGGCTTCATCGTCAACCGCATCAAGCCCATGGTCTATGAGCATTTCAAAGGGATCTGGGAAAAGGCATCGGGTCTGAAAGCCCTGGGCTGCTTCCCGGATATGCCGGACTGCACTTTTTCCAGCCGCCATCTGGGACTGGTCACAGCCGATGAAATTACCGACCTCCAAGGGAAAATGGCCGCCTTGGCCGCCCAGGCCGAAAAGACCATCGCCATTGATGAACTCCTGGCCTGTGCCCGCCAGGCAGCGCCTTTGACCGGGTCTGGCAGTCCGGCCTTTCATCCCGATCCTGGCCGGGCCGTCCTGGCCATCGCCCGAGACGAAGCCTTCTGTTTCTATTATGAAGACAGCCTCCAGGTCCTGCAGCAGGCCGGCGCGGACCTGGTCTTTTTCAGTCCCCTCCACGACGGGGAACTGCCGCCTTGTGACGGTCTCTATCTCGGCGGCGGCTATCCCGAACTGTATGCCCAGGCCTTGAGCCAGAACGCGTCGATGCGCGCATCCCTTCGCCGTGCCTTGGACGCCCGGCTGCCGTGCATCGCCGAATGTGGGGGATTCATGTATCTCCATCAGGCTTTTCGCGACAGCCAGGACCGCCTGTGGCCCTGGGTCGGCGCCGTACCTGGCGAAACCTTCATGACCTCGTCCCTAAAGCGTTTCGGTTACGTCACCCTGAAGGCTGAAAAAGACAATCTCCTCTGCTGCGCTGGCGACACCGTGACGGCCCACGAATTCCATTATTCAGACAGCACGGACAACGGCCATGATTTTACGGCTTATAAGGCCGGGAGCCAGCGCCATTGGCCTTGCATCATGGCGAACGACCACTTCATCGGCGGTTATCCCCACATCCATTTCCTGGGGAAAAGGGACTGGGCCGCCCGCTTCGTCGCAGCCTGTATCCATCGAAAGGAAGGAACTCATGAAAATTGAACACATTTTACCAGCCGATATCGAACGGCGCAGCATGGAAATCATTGAAGACGAATTAGGCGACATCATCCTGCCGCCAGACGAAAAGGATATCATCAAGCGCGTCGTCCACACCAGTGCCGACTTTGACTATGTCCGCAACCTGCGTTTCAGCCCTGGCGCCGTCAATCAGGCCTTGACGGCCCTGAAAGGCGGCTGCACCATCGTGACCGATACCAACATGGCCTGCATGGGTATCAGCCAGCCGGGTCTAAAAAAACTGGGCTGCCGCAAAGTCTGCTTCATGGCCGATGAAGACGTAGCTGCCGCTGCCAAAGCGCAGGGGACGACGCGGGCCCAGGCTTCCATGGATAAAGCCGCAGCCCTCGAAGGGCCGGTCATCGTCGCCGTCGGCAATGCCCCGACAGCCCTCCTGCGCCTGCGGGAACTCATCGATGCCGGGAAGATGCGGCCGGCCCTGATTATCGGCGTCCCTGTCGGTTTCGTCAACGTCGTCTATGCCAAAGAAGTCATCATGGAAGCCGGCGTTCCCTACATCGTCGCCAAAGGCCGAAAAGGGGGCAGCACCATCGCCGCCGCCATCTGCAACGCCCTCATCTACCGCCTGACGAGAGGGTAGATGGGACGCCTTCTGGGCGTCCCGCAGACCGCAGACCGCAGACCGCAGACCGCAGACCGCAGTTCGCAGGCCGCCGGTCGCTCGGACTCAGATGCGGCGTTCCGCCGCGACAGAATCAAACTGACAACATCGCTTCGGAAGACCCTCAGCTCGTAAAAATGGCCCCGCCTAGGGCTGCGTTCCAAAGGGCAGACCGTTGTGAGATTCCATCATAGCCCATCATCGGATGAGGCAGAAAGGCTCTGGGGCGGCCTTACGGTATCGCATACAGGCGATGAGGCTTGCAAAATATGGCAAAAGGTGATTAAATTATATATGTGTTGAATTTTGACAAATGATTCCGATTTGTCACGCTAAAAATATCTGCAAGGAGTGTCAGTATGAAAATCAGTGCCGAAGAAATAAAGAAAATCGCACTGTTGTCCCGCCTGGAAGTCAAGGAAGACCAGATGGAAACGGTCGGGAAACAGCTGAACGACATTTTATCGTACATGGATCTCTTGAGCCAGGTCGATGTGACCGATGTCAAGCCGACGGCCCATGCCGTATCCATGTCCAACGTCATGCGCGACGACGTTCCCCAGCCGTCGCTGGCCAATGAAAAAGCGCTTCAGAATGCGCCGGAACAAGCTGATGGCTATTTCAAAGTTCCGAAAGTCATCCAGGATTAACAGGGAGGCGTATGTATGTTAACCATCCATGAACTGCATGAAAAACTGGTCAACGGCGACGTATCGGCTGTCGAATTGACCAAGGCTTTTCTTGCACATAAAGATACAGTAGAACCGAAAGTACAGGCATTTTTATCGGATAACCGCGACTATGCCCTGGAAGCGGCTGCCGCTGTCGATGCCAAAATCGCAGCCGGTGAAGCCATCAGTGACCTCGCCGGGATTCCCGGTGCCATCAAGGACAACATCTGCATTAAAGGCCAGAAGGCTACGTGTGCATCGAAGATGCTGGAAAATTTCAAATCGCCGTACAATGCGACGGTCATCGAAAAATTGATGGCTGCTGATTATGTCAGCCTGGGCAAGACCAATATGGACGAATTCGCCATGGGCAGTTCGACAGAAAACTCGGCTTTTCAGCTGACTCATAACCCGTGGAACCTCGATTGCGTCCCCGGCGGTTCGTCCGGCGGTTCGGCGGCCGCTGTCGCTTCGGGCGAAACGGTCTGGGCCCTCGGCTCGGATACAGGCGGATCCGTCCGTCAGCCGGCTTCGTACTGCGGTGTCGTCGGCCTCAAACCGACATACGGCCTCATTTCCCGTTATGGCCTCATCGCCTTTGCGTCGTCCCTGGACCAGATCGGTACTTTCACCAACGACGTGGCTGACTGCGCCATCGTCCTCAATGCCATCGCCGGTCACGATGCCAAGGACTCGACGTCCATTCCCCAGGCTGAAAAAGATTACAAACAGGCCCTGGTCAATGACGTCAAGGGCATGAAAATCGGCGTCCCGGAAGAATTCTTCGGCGAAGGCCTCGATGCTGACTGCCGCAAGGCCCTGGAAGACGCTATCGAAACGTATAAGAAACTCGGTGCCGAAATCGTACCGGTCAGCATGCCCCACATGAAATACGGCATCGCCGCTTACTATATCATCGCGCCGGCCGAAGCCAGCTCCAACCTGGCCCGTTATGACGGCGTCGGCTTTGGCATGCGCGTCGACGGCAAGGATATCGTCGACATGTACATCAAGACCCGTACGGAAGGCTTTGGCGACGAAGTCAAACGCCGTATCCTCCTCGGGACCTACGTCCTCAGCTCGGGCTATTACGACGCTTATTATCTGCGGGCCATGAAAGTCCGTACTCTGATCAAACAGGACTACGACGAAGCCCTGAAGAAATGCGACGTCCTGCTCACGCCGACGGCACCGGATACGGCCTTCAAAATCGGCCAGAACAGCGACAATCCGCTGGCTATGTACCTCGGCGACGTCTGCACGGTCACGTTGAACCTGGCCGGCCTGCCGGGCCTCAGCATTCCCTGCGGCTATAAGAACGGCCTGCCCATCGGCATGCAGCTCATCGGCAAGGCCCTGGACGAAGCAACGCTGCTTCGCGTGGCCTATACGTTTGAACAGAATCGGACGGACCTTCGCAAGCCGTCGCCCATGGGGGAGGTTGAACTTTAATGAAATACGAATCCGTTATCGGCTTGGAAGTCCATGTCGAATTAAAAACGAAAACCAAGATTTTCTGCGGCTGCAGCACGGAATTCGGCGCCGAACCGAATACCCACGTCTGCCCGGTCTGCTTAGGCCTGCCCGGCGTCCTGCCCGTACTCAATAAAGAAGTATTGCATTATGCCGTCAAAGCCGGCCTGGCCCTGCATTGCGACATCCTGCCGTTCAGCAAATTCGACCGCAAGAACTACTACTATCCCGATTTGCCGAAGAACTTCCAGACGTCCCAGTTCGACCTGCCGATTTGCAAAGGCGGTTACATCGACATCGATGTCGACGGCAAACAGCGCCGTATCCATTTGACCCGTATCCATATGGAAGAAGACGCAGGCAAGCTCGTCCACAGCGGCGGCAGCATTGCCAACTCTGATTCGACCAGCGTCGACTATAACCGTACGGGCGTACCGCTCCTGGAAATCGTCGGCGAACCGGAACTGCGCAGCGGTGCCGAAGCCAGAGCGTATCTGGAAAAACTGCGCTCCATCATGCAGTACCTCGGCGTTTCCGACTGCCGCCTCGAAGAAGGCAGTATGCGCTGTGACGCCAATATCTCCGTCCGTCCCGTCGGTTCGGATAAATTGGGGACCAAGACGGAAATCAAGAACATCAACTCCTTCAGCGCCGTCCAGAAGGGGATTGAATACGAAGCCGTCCGCCAGGCTCAGATCCTCGACGAAGGCGGTACGATCCAGCAGGCTACGCGCGGCTGGGATGAAGCCAAGGGCATTACCATCCTCCAGCGCGTCAAAGAAGGGGACAGCGATTACCGTTACTTCCCGGAACCGGACCTCATTCCTATCGAAGTGTCGCCGGAATACATCGAACAGGTCCGCCAGGAACTGCCGGAAATGCCCGATGCCCGCTGCCAGCGCTTCCAGGATGAATTGGGCTTGTCCGAATACGACGCCAATTTGCTGACCCTGGAAAAACAGACAGCCGATTACTTTGAAGCCGTCGTCAAAGAAGGCGTCGATGCCAAAGAAGCAGCCAACTGGATGCTCGGCGAATTCGCCAAGAAACTGAACGAAGAAAACATCGACATTTCCGCTTCGCCAGTCAAACCGGCTGACCTGGCTGGCCTCTTGAAACTCATCGCTAAAGGGACCATCTCCGGCAAGATCGCCAAGAAAGTCCTGCCGGAAATGTGGAAGTCCGGCAAAGCAGCCGACGTCGTCGTCAAAGAACAGGGTCTGGTCCAGATTACCGATACAGGTGCCCTGGAAGACATGGTCAAAAAAGTCATCGCTGCCAACCCGCAGTCCGTCGCCGACTACAAAGCCGGCAAGAAGAAAGCCATCGGCTTCCTCGTCGGCCAGATCATGAAAGAAACAAAAGGCCGGGCCAACCCCGGCGTCGTCAACCAGCTGTTGACCAAGAATTTACAGTAAAAGATAGTTTGCAGCTAAAAAGGGACATCGCATGAAGGCCTATGCCATCATGCGATGTCCCTTTCTCTTTATAGTTTGTAGTACAGATTTTGTAGTTTTCAGAGAAAAACTTTAAATTTAAAGCCATCCACTAACAACTTAAAAGAGCTTGTCGTCGTGCGACAAGCTCTTTTTTATATCATTCTTCCGGATGAAGCAGTTTATGGATGGCCGTGCTGGTCGGCAGGGTTTCCGTTTCTTCGCCGTCTGTCGTATAGAGCAGGGGCGCACCGAAGGTCTGGCCCTGGAGCATGGCTTCTTTGGCGATTTTGCCGATAGGATGTGGGATGACCGTTGCGTCGTGGTGGGCTTCGTGGAAGGCTTTAGCTGCATCTTCCAGGGCCTGGATATCTTCTTTCGTCTGGACGGGGACAGCCAGTTCAAAGGTCTTGGCTTCCAGGTCCCAGCGGCTTTCCATCTTCTGGACGAGTTCATCGGCTTTGGCGCCTTGGTCAGCGCGGATGACGATGATGGGGACACTGCCCAGGTCGACGGCCTGACCGGCGATGTCGTCGATGTCATCTTCGTCGAGGCTGCCTTCGATTTTGACGGCGTCGATGAGGGCCGAACGAATGGCAAAGCGCAGGATCGTCGCGTAGTCGTTATCGGTCTGGTACATTTCCGGCAGCTTGCGCTTATCGCACGAGAAGAGGACCGACGGCTGTTCGGCATCACGGGCAATGAACAGCAGGGCGTTCCAGAGCTGGGACAAATTGATGGTCCCGTTGAAACAGCCGGCATCAAAGGCAATCATATCGTAAGGTTTCTTTAAGATTTCGTCGATTCGGTCCTGCAAATCTTCGATAGTTTCACATTCCAAGGGAACGGCGATGAAGGGATGGTCCGATTCAAAATGAATACTCATTGCACTAGGCATATATTATTACCTCCTAAGTCGTATTATCTTTATTGTACTCGGAATATGACTTGTTGGCAATGGTTATAAAAAAACGTTGACAAATCATCTCGTTTCTTGTATAATGTTTTTTGTTGGCGGGGCATAGCGCAGTTTGGTAGCGCACCTGGCTTGGGACCAGGGGGTCGCAGGTTCAAATCCTGCTGCTCCGACCATTACCGACCGATGCGGGTGTAGCTCAGTGGTAGAGCGCCAGCCTTCCAAGCTGGTTATGTGGGTTCGATTCCCATCACCCGCTCCATTTTTTGAGACTCAGTAGCTCAGCTGGATAGAGCAACAGCCTTCTAAGCTGTGGGTCTAGGGTTCGAATCCCTACTGGGTCACCACTTACTTGCGCCTATAGCTCAGGGGATAGAGCACCGGTCTCCGGAACCGGGTGCGAAGGTTCGAATCCTTCTAGGCGCACCATCTTTGACTTGTTAGAACCCCGCATAATGACTGGGGTTTCGGGTATAGGAAGGTTCTCACAGAACGCATACTGTATGGCAATATAGTTCGTGAAAACCGTGATACGATGGATGAAAGTCTGGAAAATTTCAGACATTTGTCCATCGTCTTTTTTTTGCTTGTAAACTTTTTCTAAATAATATTCGATGAATTCTTCTGAAATGATTACCTCGATTCTTTTCGATTCGTAATCAGGAAAGTCCTAACGAAATAAAAAAGACCTAACTTTTCCTTTCTCAGAGTAACGGAGAGCACGACTAAAATCAAGAAGGCCTACGCCCTGTTCGGGGCTTTGACGCATCCGGGAAAAGATAAATAAGGAGCGGGAAACATACACATGTGTATAATTGTATAATATGATATACTATACACATGTATAGGATGGAAGGAAAGGAGGATGCACGATGGCTATTGAAAAAGTAAGAGAGTATACCTTACAATCCAAGGATATCCCCTTAATCGACTTTTCGCTGTACAAGAAAGAACAAGTCATCAACTATACGCAGAATACGACCTATCGGATCCATATAGACAAGATTTATGAAGAAAATGCCGCCTTATGGCCGAAATCCTTCTCTATGGAAAAAACGGTCACAGAACAACAGCTGTACCGATGGATCCAGAAACGAAAGGCTCCGAAGAACCGGCAGTTCGTCGAAAACATCCTAAGCTCCATCAACGACGACCAGAACCCGTTGCGATATGCCGATGTAACGCAGGCTTTGTCGGTAAATGATGCTTATTGGATCACCGCCAAGGATTTCCCGCAAAAATGGGCGGATTGTAACTTATACGACCATCCGTTCAACGAACGGCTGGCGATGGTAGCTTTCACTGGCTACAGCGTCAAAGTTCCAGGCATTATCACCACGCCGGAAACCACTTCCAGCGGGGCCCTGAAAAAATGCTGGACCAGGCGGAAAGGGGATATTTACCTCATGAAGGGCGATGACTTCATGCCCCGGTCGGATGGCCGTACGCAGGCCTCCCTCGAATGGTATGCGGCGCAAGTGGCGCAAATCATGAAGATTCCCCACGTAGACTACCAGCTGGAAAAATACACCCATTCAGATGGCGTCCAGGAAACCGTCAGTCTGTGTAAACTGTTCACCAGTGCCAAGGAAGGATACGTAGACGCCTATACCTATTTCTCCTGTAAGGGGCTGGATATGCAGGAATTAGACGACAGCGATTTGGAAAATCAGGTCAAAATGGCGGATATTTATGGGCAGAAGGAGTACGCGGACATGATGGTCCTCGACAGCCTGATCTGTAATAAAGACCGGCATTTTGCAAATTTCGGCTACCTGGTAGACAATGACACCGGTCAATTCCTTAGGTCCGCTCCGATTTTCGATAATGGCCGATCACTCTTGTATGACGCCAGCAGCTACGATTTAGCCCATCTGGACGAATATATGCAGGGGGCTGGCGGCCAGGGAGCATCCCTTCGGTTCGATACGCAGGCCAAGCTGTTTGTAGAGAAACGGCATAGGGAAGGACTGCGGAAATTAGCCGCTTTTTCTTTCGAAAACCATCCGACTTGTCCGTTGCCGCCTAAAACCTTGCAGTACCTGACGGCCTTTGTCCGGAAACGGGCACAACGGGTCATGGCCTTGTATAAGGAAAAAGAACAAGAGAAAAAGCGGTTCCAGCAAAAACGACATATTCTGTCTCCTAAAAAGGATTCCAGCCAGTCGTTCGGACGATAAAGTCAAATAAAACACAAAAATAGCCGCTCCGGATCCCCATCTTGAGTGGCTATTTTTGCAACTAATATTTGGGGCCGACCGTCTATCGGCAGGACCTCTTTCACATTCACTATACCGTTATTTCAGCCCTTTCGTCAAGCGGACTGCCTAGCAAAGCGTTGCTGTTGAGCCTGCTTTTCTTGACGAACCGGGTGTTTTTTTCGTCTAATGAGCATAGAAGAAGGTGCTGCCAATCGGTCAGCCCCAAGATAAGTTGAAATAATCGCCTACAGTTGGAGCTACGGGCGATTATTTTTTATACAAAAACCGCAATCTTAGTATAAAAAAAGGTACACAAAACAGACCGGCATCCAGTCGGCAAAAAAACGTGTACCTTGGCTATGTATATAGTTATTCAAGCACTCTTTTCACTTTTTTTAAGGAATAAAGGTATGTCCCGAAATTGCCGGATTGCAGCTTGTGATGTAAGGTCAAGACATTGTGGGCCATTGCCAGTATGATGCTGGTTGCATGCTGGGGAGCGGGTTTCCCTTCCAGCAGATATTGGAAATTCAAATCTCTCCGGCAGGCTGATTCGATACGGCTGGAACTGAAAATCTGGTTCATGCCGGCATAAATGACGATGGCCAGTAACTGGCGTGGTGAAGCCTGATTTTTCTTGATACGAGAATACGTATGGTACAGTGGTGATAAATCCATCCTTTCTATGAGCAGCTTCACTAACCGCACGGGATCGTCATCTGGAATCTGGAATGAAATATTTAAGGGAAGTGACAGTTGATAAGGCGCTTCCCATATTGTATAATTGACATGCGTATTTAGTGTCTTCATAACTCTATTTTACGCGCAATCCCGGGCTTTTTACAGTCCGGGATTTGTTTTTTTTTTTCAGATTTTTTGTTCAGCCCTAATGGATACGGCTGCCTGGCCCCTGGTGGGTGACATTGCGGGAACGTCCTCGGTCCGGCACGGTCCGGGTAGGCCGTGCCGGATGCCGTGCGTGCTATTTGCGTCTGGCGTGCTGCTTTGTTTGAGCGCAGCGAGTTTCAGCACGCCAGCAAATGGCACTCTCGGCAAGAGGAGTGGAGCACGCGAACCCGCCAGGGGTCAGGTGGCCGATGCCAACCTCTTTCGAAGAATCCCTCAGACCGCCTTTGGGCGCTCCTGCGCCTGATTTCCAGAGTTTATTGCGGCAAAGCCGCTCCTGAGTCCGAGCAAACAGTCCCCGAAAAATGACCATAAAGCGATGATATTTTTGCATACAGAAAAAGAGCCTGTGCACGATTACGTGCGACAGGCCCTTTTCTATATCTTACACTAAACCTTGTTCAATCATGACGTCGGCGACTTTCATGAAGGCCGTGATGTTGGCACCGGCGACGTAGTTGTCGGGGACGCCGTATTTTGCGGCGTTGTCACGGGATTCTTCAAAGATGTTGCGCATAATGTCTTTGAGGGTAGCGTCGACTTTTTCAAAGGGCCAGGACAGGCGTTCCGAGTTCTGGGCCATTTCCAGGGCCGATACGGCGACGCCGCCGGCATTTGCGGCTTTGGCCGGCGCAAAGAGGACGCCGTGTTCCTGGAAGTAAGCCATAGCGTCGAGGGTCGACGGCATGTTGGCGCCTTCGCCGATGGCTTTTACGCCGTTCTGGACGAGAGTTTTAGCCGATTCCAGGTCGATTTCGCCCTGTGTAGCGCAGGGGAGGGCGATGAAGGCCGGGATTTTCCACATATCACGGCTGTTTTCGTGGTATTCTGCATCCGGGTGGGTTTCGATGTATTCTTTGATGCGGCCGCGGCGGACTTCTTTGATGTCCTTGACAGCTGCGACATCGATGCCATTGGCGTCATAGATATAGCCGTTGGAGTCGGAGCAGGTGACGACTTTGGCACCCAGGGCCTGGGCTTTTTCGATGGCATAGATGGCGACGTTGCCCGAACCGGAAACGATGACCGTCTTGCCTTTGATGTCGATGTTCTTGTTGTCCAGCATATCTTTGACGAAATAGAGGAGACCATAGCCGGTAGCTTCTGTACGGGCGAAGCTTCCGCCGTAATCAATGCCTTTGCCTGTGAGTACGCCGGCATCGAAGGCGTCCTGGATGCGTTTGTACTGGCCATAGAGGAAGCCGATTTCACGGGCGCCGACGCCGATGTCGCCAGCCGGTACGTCGATGTTGGGGCCGATGTGGCGGCACAGTTCGGTCATGAAGCTCTGGCAGAAATGCATGACTTCCCGGTCCGATTTGCCTTTCGGGTCGAAGTCCGAGCCGCCTTTGCCGCCGCCGATGGGAAGGCCGGTCAGGGCGTTCTTGAAGATCTGTTCAAAAGCCAGGAACTTCAAGATGCTCAGGTTGACGCTCTTGTGGAAGCGCAGGCCGCCTTTGTAAGGGCCGATGGCGCTGTTGGCCTGGACGCGGTAGCCGCGGTTGACGTGGAAGACGCCGTTGTCATCTTCCCAGGGGACGCGGAAAATGATGACGCGTTCCGGTTCGATGATGCGTTCCAGGATGTGGTGCTGTTTATATTTCGGTTCCTTTTCCAGCATGGGCACGAGGGACGTCAGTACTTCGCGGGCTGCGTTCTGGAATTCCGTCTGTTCAGGGTCACGGCGCTGGATGATGGCCAGCACGTCTTCTACATACTGCTGCATTTCTGTCATAATGGATTCTCCTTTGAATGGATATTTTATTGTAATGAGGTAGTCGATAGATGCGTCGTAATGACTTTTTTGCATCCGTTGGAGCTATTATAGAAAAGATTTTAGAAAATGTAAACAAAAACTTAAAAAATTAGTAATAGATATTTCAAAACGATAAAATTCAAAAATCGAATAATTAATTCGGCATGACTGGCAGGGGCCGGAGAAGCGTAGTATAATAGGGAAGATGTTTAAGGAAAGGAAGTGCATGTATGGAAACATGGCTTGATCTGCATATGCATACGAAATATAGTATGGATGGCCAATTCGAGCCGGCCGACTTGATGCGCCAATGCGCCGATGCCGGCGTGACGACCGTTGCCGTGACCGACCACGATTCGGCCCGGGCTATCCCGGAAGCGCGGCAGGAAGCGGCCCGGCTGGGCTTGAACCTGGTGCCGGGCATCGAAATCAGCTGCCAGTATAAAGGGAAGAATTTCCACCTTCTCGGCTATGGCATCCATGCCGAGGACCCTGTTTTTGCGGCCATTGAAAAGGATGTATACGGCCAGCGCCGGGCGATTTCAGAAAAGGTCCTCGACGCCGTCGAAGCCCTGGGCATCGTCCTCGACCGGCCGGCTATCTGGAAGCTCTGCAGCGGCGATGCCGTTGCGTCCGTCCATATCGCCCGCGTCGCCCTGGCGGACCCGCGCAATGCGGATTGTCCCGTCCTGGCACCGTACCGGCCGGGTGGGGCGCGGAGCGACGCGCCATACGTCAACTTTGGCTGGGATATCTGCGGCCAGAGAGGCCCGGCTTTCGTGCCCATGACCTTCATGGATTTTGTCAAAGCCGTTGCCATCATCCACGACTACGGCGGTGTCGCCGTGCTGGCCCATCCCGGTGCCAATATGAAGCAGAACCGGCCACTGACGGAAGAGCTCATCGCTACGGGACTCGATGGCATCGAAGCCTATTGCAGCTATCACGACGAAGGGACGAGTGCTTTTTACCGTCGCATTGCCGATGACTATGGCCTGATGGCGACCTTGGGCAGCGATTACCACGGCCGGGCCAAGCCGCACATCCGGCTCGGGACGTACGGCCATCCGGAACCGCAGGCCCTGTGGGACCGGCTCTGCCAGAAAATCAAACAACAACATGGGGAAGTGTATGTATCGTGAAAACGAAAAAAATGATATCTGCCTTGGCCTTGACCCTTTGTCTGGCCCTGGGCATGACGACAGGTTCTTTGGCGAGTGCTGCCGACAATGAAGGCGCAGCCTATACGACGGGCGTCGCCAGTGTCGACCAGCACATGGATGCCGTAGCCAGGGCCAAGGCCAAAGCCGCTAAGGCTGCCAAGAAGGCAGGGAAGACGAAAAAAGACCAGGCCGGCAAGACGGCGCCTGTATCGTCCCAGCCAGCCGCTGCAGCCAGCACAGCCGCCAAGCCCGCAGTCATCGGCAATGTCCCGCGGTCGGCGAAACCCGCCGGAGCCCGCGGCGTCATGCGCAACTATAATCCTGTGACCGATGCGGCACCGGCCGAACCGATGGCCATCAAGGAAACGCATTTCCAGTTCCGCGAAACGCTGCTCCTGCGGCCGAAGACGGACATGGTCGTCATCCATCACGTCGGTATCCCCGATGGCGATACGTCGGCAGCGGCTATCCATCGCGCCCATCTGGCCAACGGCTGGGCCGGTATCGGTTACCATTACGTCATCCGCAAAGACGGGACCATTGAACGGGGCCGCCCGCTGGCTACGGTCGGTGCTCATGCCGAAGGGCAGAACTACCATACCGTCGGCATCAATGTGACGGGCAATTTTGAAAAGGAAATCCCCACGCCGGCCCAGATCCACTCCCTGGAAGGACTGGTCGCCTGGATCTGCAAGATTTACAGCATCGTGCCGGGTCCGTCTACCATCGTAGGCCATCGCGACGTCAACAGTACGGACTGCCCGGGCCGCAACCTCTACAGCCTGCTGCCGCAGATCCGCAAGGATGTCGCCCAGAAGATGAACGGTATGGATTCGTCTTATGAAGATAAGCTGAAGAAGACGAATTTCCTCAAGATGAGCCGGAAAGAACGGGAAGCCATCATCATGCAGGGCGCGTCGGTCTTCTAATCGCTACTGGCAGGGGCCAGTGAACTATGATATAATTAAATAGTTGCAGTTGAATCACGATAAGGGCTGCGCATGGACCGCCTTGTTTTCCAGGGCTTCATGCGACAGCCCCAATTTGTCATGAGGTAAAAACGATATGAAGCAATTCTTTCAATGGATGAATCAAGATGAAAATATCCGCTCTGCCGTGGCTGCTTTTTCCCAGCCCGGCTGTCATAGTATCTACGGCCTCAGCGGTTCCGTCAAGAGCGCCCTCGTCGCCAAGGCCCTGACGGAAAAGCCGGGGCAGGCCGTCCTCGTCGTCCCGTCGCGGGAACAGGCTGCGGCCTGGATGGCGGACCTGGCCTTTTTGGTACCGGACCTGCCAGTCCTGGATTTCCCTGTCGTCGACAAGGCCGTCTTTACGACGACGGCCAAGAGCCTGGACCGGACGGCCCGGCAGATGGAAGCCTTGGGCCGCCTGCGCCAGGGTGACCGGCTCCTGATCCTGGCGGCACCGGAAGAAGCGGCCCAGTACGTCATGGCGCCGCAGCGCATCGATGCCGCCGCTATCGACGTGGCCATCCATCAGGACTACGACCGCGACGAATTGTTGCAGCACCTCGTCGACGCCGGCTATGAACGGGTCGACATGGTCGAACGGCGCGGTCATTTTTCCGTCCGCGGCGACATCGTCGATATTTATGCCGTCAATGAACCGCAGCCCCTGCGCCTGGAGTTCTTCGGCGACGAACTGGACAGCCTGCGCACGTTCGATACAGACAGCCAGAAATCCCAGGACCAGCGGGAAAAGGCCCGCATTCTGCCCATTTCCCTGACTGTCCAGGATGACGAGACATATACGCTTCTGGACTATGCCGAACAGGGCGTCATCATCTGGGATGAACCGAACCGCATCCGCGAAGGCCTGAAGAAGGTCCTCAAGGAGTCCGACGACTATAAGGGCCGCCTGGCGTCCTGGAAAAATCTGGTCACAGCCCAGCACCCGGGGCCGCAGCTCATCTTGTCGCTCATGGCCCAGTCCGTGCCGGATATGATGATAGACACGTCGGCAAGCTTTGCCGCCAAGATGATGGCCAGTTTCCAGAAGCAGTTCAACCTCCTGGAAGAAGAAGTGGACCATTGGCGGGACCTGGGGAATACGATCCTCTTCGTCATCAACAGCCGCGACCGGCGGGCTTCGCTCCAGGCCTGGATGAAGCAGCATGAGCTGCCGTTCTGGGATTATGACGATGACCAGAGTACGCCAGGCGGCGTCTACGTCGTCGAAGGGGAAATCCACGACGGCTTCGAGCTGCCTTATGCCAAAATCGTCGTCGTCGCCGAACGGGATGTCTTCGGCACCCAGAAGCGGCGCCTGCGCCATCATACCGCCAAAGGCCAGGAAATCAACGTCTTTACGGACCTCAAGCCCGGCGATTACGTCGTCCACGAAGTCCACGGCATCGGCCGCTACATCGGCATCAAGACCATTGAAATGGATGGTGTCCACAAGGATTATCTGGAAATCCACTATGCTGGCAAGGATATCCTCTACGTGCCGACGGACCAGTTGTCCTTGTTGCAGCGCTATATCGGCAACGAAGGGGATACGCCGAAATTACAGAAAATGGGTGGTTCCGACTGGCAGAAGACGCGGGCCAAGGCCCAGAAGTCCATTACCGACCTGGCAGAAAAACTCGTCG
Organism: Megasphaera indica; assembly: GCF_046614755.1. Taxonomy (NCBI): domain Bacteria; kingdom Bacillati; phylum Bacillota; class Negativicutes; order Veillonellales; family Veillonellaceae; genus Megasphaera; species Megasphaera indica. Next base: position 145,755 of record NZ_JBKKJR010000002.1, on the reverse strand, counting down.
CCCTCTATGCCAAGCGGGAAGTCGTCCAGGGCTATGCCTTTCCGCCGGATACGCCGTTCCAGAAGGAATTTGAAGAAGCCTTTCCTTATGAAGAAACGGAAGATCAGCTGAAAGCCGTCCGCGACATCAAGGCCAGCATGGAACGGCCGACGCCCATGGACTGCCTGGTCTGCGGCGACGTCGGCTTCGGCAAGACCGAAGTGGCCATGCGGGCCATCTTCAAAACCGTCACAGCCGGCAAGCAGGTCGCCGTCCTGGTGCCGACGACGGTCTTGTCGCAGCAGCATTTCCAGACCTTTATGGAACGCTTCGGTCCCTTCGGCGTCCACGTCGACGTCCTCAACCGCTTCCGCTCGTATAAAGAAAAGAAAGATATCCTGGCCCGGACCCTGACCGGCGATATCGACGTCCTCATCGGGACCCACAGCCTGCTCAACAAGAAGGTCAAGTTCAAGGACCTGGGCCTCCTGGTCGTCGATGAAGAACAGCGCTTCGGCGTGGCCCAGAAGGAAAAATGGAAGGCCTGGGCGGCCAATATCGACGTCCTGTCCCTGAGCGCCACGCCGATTCCGCGGACGCTGCACATGTCCCTGGTCAACCTGCGGGAAATGTGCGTCATCGAAACGCCGCCGACAGACCGTTTCCCGGTCCAGACCTATGTGACCGAATACGACGCCCGCATCGTCAGCGATGCCATTATGCGCGAAAAACGGCGGGGCGGCCAGGTCTTCTTCGTCTACAACCGCGTTGCGACCATCGAAAAGATGAAAGACGAACTCCAGGCCCTCTTGCCGGATGTGACCATCGGCATCGCCCACGGCCAGATGGCCGGGAGCCTGTTGGAATCGGTCATGTTCGATTTCTATGAAGGCAAATACGACGTCCTCCTCTGTTCGAGCCTGGTCGAAAACGGCCTGGACGTAGCCAATGCCAATACCATCATCATTTACGACGCCGACCACTTCGGCCTGTCCCAGCTCTATCAGATGCGCGGCCGCGTCGGTCGGAGCCATCGCATGGCCTATGCCTATTTCCTCTACCGCCGCGACAAGGTCCTGTCGGAAGTCGCCGAAAAACGCTTGCAGGCCATCAAGGAATTCACCGAACTCGGCTCGGGCTTCAAGATTGCCATGCGTGACCTGGAAATCCGCGGCGCCGGCAACCTCCTGGGCCGGGAACAGCACGGCAATATCGCCAGCGTCGGCTTTGCCATGTACTGCCATATGCTGGAAGATGCCATTGCCAAGGCTCAGAACGGCAAGGAAGCAGCGCCGCCGCCACCGGAAACGGTCATGGAAATCCACGTCGACGCCTTCATCGACGACGACTATATCCAGAACGGCGGCCAGAAAATCGAAATGTACCAGCGCCTGGCCGTCTTATCGTCGAAAGAAGAACTGGCCGACCTGCGCCGGGAACTGGCCGACCGCTACGGCAAGCCCAGCCAGCCCGTAGAGAAACTGCTGCAGGTCACGGAAACGCGCCTCGACGCCAAAGCCCAAGGATTGGTCCTCATCGCTCAGAAGAAAGACGTCCTGGAATTGAAGTGGCAGCGCGTCGCCGATATGCCCGACCTTTCCAAGCTGGAACCGTCCCTGCGCCGCCGTTTCCGCCTGGTGCCCAACATGCCCGTCATGGTCCGCGTCTCCCTGGCTGGGATTTCCGACGTCCTGGCCTTTATCCAGACGCTGCTGGTGGCCTTTTCATCATTGAGAAAGGGGAATTCCCTTGAGTAAGAACTCCTTTTTACGGGGCGCCATGGTCCTCACCGTGGCCGGTATCGTCGTCAAAATCCTGGGCGGGCTGAACCGTATCTTCTTGTCGCGCCTCTTGGGGGGCGAAGGCATCGGCCTGTACCAGATGGCTTATCCCGTCTATATCCTGCTCCTGAGCATTATCGGCGCCGGGATTCCCATTGCCGTGTCCATCATGATCGCTGAGGAAGCGGCCAAAGGCCATTACAGCGGCGTTCGCCGTATCTTTCATGTGACCCTGGCCTTCATGACCGTCGTCGCCGTCGTCTGCGGCCTGGCCCTGCCTTTTGGCGCCCATGGCCTGGTCGAAATGGGCATCGTCCGCGATAGCCGGGCCTTTCCGGCCCTGGCCGTCCTGGCGCCGGCCCTGAGCCTGTCGGTCATCGCCTGCTGTTTCCGCGGCTATTTCCAGGGCCTGCAGCTCATGACGCCGACTGCGCTGTCCCAGATGGCAGACCAGTTCGTCCGGGTCTGCACCATGCTCGTCCTGGCCTGGATTCTCTTGCCCAAAGGCCTGGAATGGGCCGCTGCCGGTGCCGCTTTCGGCGCCGTCCCGGGGGCGGCGGCAGGGCTGGTACTCATCGCTTTCCTGTATTACCGTCACAGCCGCCATCCCATGCCCGATGACGACGGCGTTTTCGTCATCCAGTCGCCGCGGCGCATCATCCGCCGGCTCATCGTCCTGGCCGTGCCCGTAGCGGCGGCCAACATGCTCCTGCCGGCCGTGGCCAGCATCGACTTGTTCATCGTGCCCCTGCGCCTGGAAGCGGCTGGTTACAGCACCCATCAGGCGACGGCCCTTTACGGCTATCTGACGGGCATGGCCAACGGCCTGGTCCAGCTGCCGGCTATCTTGACCATCGCCCTGGCGACGAGCCTCGTCCCGGCCGTATCGGCGGCCTTTTCCCAGCGGAATCGGGACGTCATCCTCGACCGGACCGACACGGCCATGCGCATTGCCAACGTCATCACCGTGCCGGCCTGCCTGGGCCTGGCCGTCCTGGCCGTACCCATTTCCCGGCTCCTCTATGCGACGCCGGCAGCGGGACCGGCCATCTGCGTCCTGTCCATTTCGGTCTTCCTCGTCGGCCTCCAGCAGATCACCAGCGGCCTTTTGCAGGGCATGGGCCATGCGGCCGTCCCACTGTACAACATGGCCGCCGCGGCCGTCGTCAAAATCATCCTCAGCTGGCACTTGACGGCCATTCCCTGGCTGGGCGAAGTCGGCGCCGCCTGGGCGACCAATGCCGATTTGGCCGTCGCTACGGCGCTCAACCTTTACTTTGCCCGTAAATACATTGCCTACCGCGTCCAGTGGGGCTACATCGGGAAACTCTTCCTGGCCGGCGCCGCCATGGCCGGTACGGCCTGGCTCGTCCACCACGCCCTGTTCGTCCTCTTCGGCAACGCCGTGGCCACCATCGCCGCCATCATGGCTGCAGCCCTGGTCTACCTCATCGGCCTCGTCGTCTTCCGGGCCCTCACGGCAGAAGATATCGAAAAGATTCCCGTCGTCGGGAAGAAAGTAAGCCGGCGGATACATTTGTAGGAAAGACGCAGGCCGCAAAAATTACATGGCCTGCGGCCTTGTGCGTAGGGGACGCCTAAAAGGCGTCCCGCTGCGATATTTTATCACAGCCTGTTCTGGTATAATAGCAGGTTTTTACGAACCACGAATCACGAACAACGAGCCACTTATCGTGTATCCAGCTATGCACAGGATTCACGCGGCCTTTTTGGCCCGTCAGGTGCCGACCAGCGGAAGGCGCAAGACGGTTGCCAAAACGGACAGCAGAGGCAGGACGCCTTAACAGGACGTCCCCTACGATGCGGCCTGCAATCTGCAAACTGCGACCGGCAGGGACGTTATCCCAAAAATTCGATGAACGATGAACGACCTACGATGAACGGCTCTAGGCTGCGTCCCTTGCTTTTTCCCGTTCTTTTTGCTATACTGGAAACAGATAGTTGAGCAAATCAACTAATTACTGAAGAAAAGGGGATGCAGCACATGGATTATTTGAAGGCTGGTCATGATTTCAGTGTCATCAACCAGCGTTCCCAAGCCTATGTGGCCGAAGCGTGCCGTCCTTGGAATTTGTCTTATTCAGAACATGTGACGCTCCTGAGTTTGTACAGCCACGATGGCTGCCGGCAGAATGAGCTCTGTCAGGTCATGCAGGCCGATAAGGCCCTGGTGGCCCGGAATCTGAAGACGCTGGAGGCGAAGGGATTCGTCAGCCGGCGCCAGCAGGGGACGGACCGGCGTTACAAGTATCTCTATTTGACGCCCAAGGCCCGGGAGCTGCAGGATACGATGGAAGAGATTTTAAGGAAATGGGTCGACGTCCTCGTCCAGGGCGTCGATGAGGTGACGCTGGGGCCGGCGTTGCAGCTCATGCATCATGTGGCCGACAATGCCGCTGAAGCCGATATTGCTGCCCTTAATCCCACAAAGGAGATGAAGCCATGAAACGCGATTGGAAATATACAGTCCTCGTCATAGCCGTCCTGACGGCCTTGGGCCTGACAGGCTGCGGCCAGCAGACCCAGCAGGCCGAACAGCCCCAGCTGGTCAAGGGCATCCAGGTCGGCAGTGAAACGGCGGGCACGACGGCCGGTACCTATTCGGGGACGGTCAAGGGCCGATACCAGAGTAATTTGTCATTCCAGGCCGGCGGCCGCATTACGGCCCGCAACGTGCAGCTCGGCTCCCAGGTCCATGCCGGAGACGTCCTGATGACGGTCGACCCGAAAGACGTGGCCCAGGCTGTCAATCAGACCCAGGCCCAGGTCGACGCCGCTGCTGCTCAGCTCCAGCTGGCCCAGTCCAATTTAACCCGTTATCAGCAATTATACGATATGGATGCCATCAGCGCGTCCGTCCTGGACCAGTACCAGACGGCTTACGACCAGGCTTCGGCCCAGTATAACCAGGCCTTGGCAGCCCAGCAGGCGCAGGAAAACCAGTTATCCTATACGCAGCTCACGGCCGATGCCGACGGCGTCATCTCAGCCGTATCGGCGGAAGTCGGCCAGGTCGTCGCTGCCGGCCAGACTGTAGTCACCCTGGTCCATTCAGGGGACCTGGAAGTCCAGGTCAATGTACCGGAAAATAAACTGGCTGATTTCCCGGTCGGCAAGAACGTGACCGTCACCTTCTGGGCCCTCCAGAACCAGCAGGCCGCCGGTGTCGTCCGCGAAGTGGCTCCTATGGCCGATGCGGCGTCGCGGACGTACCAGGTCAATATTTCCCTGCCCAATCCGCCGGACGGCATGCAGCTCGGCATGACGGCGACCGTTGCCAACGGAAGTGAACAGGCAGCCGCTGAAGATACCTTCGTCCTGCCGCTGGCCGCCATCTATCAGACCGGCGACACGCCCCAGGTCTGGGTCGTCGGCAAGGATAAGACCTTATCCCTGAAAGACGTGACGGTCCAGGATTTTGGCGATAATACGGTCAAAGTCACGGGCCTCAGCCGCGGCGATGTCGTCGTCACGGCCGGCGTCCATATGCTCAGTGAAGGACAGAAAGTCCGCGTAGAGGGGGAAGATGAATGAGAAATTTATCGGAAGTCTCTATTCACAACCGCGTCCTCGTCTGGTACTTCATCATCCTCGTCGCCATTGCCGGCATCTTTTCCTACATGAAACTGGGCCGCATGGAAGACCCGACGTATACCGTACGGACTATGGTCGTCTCCGTCGCCTGGCCCGGTGCCACGGCGGAACAGATGCAGGAACAGGTGACGGATAAGATCGAAAAGAAACTGCAGGATACGCCGAACCTGGATTACATCAAGAGTTATTCCCGGCCCGGCCAGTCGGTCATCTACGTCTACCTCGACGACAAAGCGCCGCGCGACAGCATCCGCAGCACCTGGCATGAAGTCCGCAATTTGACGGAAGATATGAAGAAAGATTTGCCCGAAGGCGTCTATGGGCCTTATTACAACGACCGTTTCGACGACGTCTACGGTTCTATCTATGCCGTCACCGGCGATGGCTATTCGTATGAAGAATTGCGTCAGAAAGCGGAAAAGATACGCCGCATGATGATGTCCGTCGACGATGTCAGCAAAGTCGAACTCGTCGGCGAACAGTCGGAAAAGGTCTACATCGAAGTGGCCAATTCCAAACTGGCCGAACTGGGCATTGCGCCGACGACCATCGCCAATGCCGTCAAAGGCCAGAACCAGATGACGCCGGCCGGTATGGTCGACACTCAGTCTGACAATGTCTACCTGCGCCTGTCCGGTGTCTTTGAAGACGTCGAAGCCATCCGCAACCTGCCCATCAATGCCAATGGCCGCGTCTTCCGCCTGGGCGATATCGCCACGGTCGAACGGCGCTATACAGAACCGGCGGACCCGAAGATGTTCTATAATGGCAAGCCTGCCGTCGGTATCGCCTTGTCCATGAAGAGCGGCGGCAATAACCTCCAGCTCGGCGAAAACTTGAAGAAGTTGCAGGAAAGCGTCAAATCCGATTTGCCGGCCGGCATGGAAATCCACCAGGTATCGGACCAGCCGCAGGTCGTCAAAGAGTCCATCAGCGACTTTACCAACACCCTGCGTGAAGCCATCATCATCGTCCTCGTCGTCAGCTTCCTCAGCCTGGGACTGCGGACGGGCCTGGTCGTCGCTTTCTGTATCCCACTGGTCCTGACCGGCGTCTTCTGTGTCATGGAAGTAGCCGGCATCGACTTGCATAAGGTTTCCTTAGGTTCCCTGATCATCGCCCTGGGCCTCCTCGTCGACGACGCCATCATTGCCGTCGAAATGATGACGGTCCAGCTGGAGAAGGGCATGAACCGCGTCGATGCGGCCTGCTATGCCTTCAAGGCGACGGCCAAGCCCATGCTGACGGGGACCCTCATTACCTGCTCCGGCTTCATTCCCGTCGCCTTTGCCGATGGGGCAGCGTCAGAATTCTGTAAGGACTTGTTCCCGGTCATCACGGCGGCCCTGGTCCTGTCGTGGATCGTATCGGTCATGGTGGCACCGCTCTTCGGCTATTACCTGATCAAGCCGAAAGTGGCCAAAGGCGAAGAGCCGGAGCCCTTGTATCAGAGCCGGTTCTACGTCTTCTTCCGCAAGGTCCTGACCTGGTGCCTGACCCACCGGGTATTAGTCATCGGCGGGACAGCGGCTATGTTCATCTTGTCCGTCGGCATGATGAAACTCATTCCCCAGGAATTTTTCCCGCCCTCTCTGCGGCCGGAACTCATCGTCGAAATGACCCTGCCTGAAGGCTCGTCCATGCAGGCCACGCAGAAAGAAGCGTCCCGCTTTGCCCAGTATCTGGACAGTCAGCAGGCGAAGCTCAAAGATTATTCGTACTACGTCGGCGAAGGGGCACCGCGTTTCGTCCTGACCATCGAACCGGTCCTGCCGGCCAATAACTACGCCCAGTTCGTCGTCGTCGCCAAGGATACGCAGACGAGGGAAGAATTGACGCAGTCCATTAAACAGGAAATGGCCGACAAGTTCCCCAACGTCCGCTGCAACGTCAAGAACGTGCCCTTAGGGCCGCCGTCGGATTACCCCATCATGCTGCGCGTATCCGGCTACGATACGGATAAGGTCAAAGCTTATGCCCAACAGATTGCGGCGCGCATTGCCAAGGACCCGAATACGGAAAATGTCTTCCTCAACTGGGACCAGAAAAATAAGATCATGCACGTCGACCTGGATCAGAATAAGCTGCGGGCCATGGGCATTTCCGGTGAAGACATTGCCCAGACCTTGTATACGGAACTGTCCGGGGCGACGGTCGCCCAATACTATGCGGCCGACAAGACCATCGGCATCCAGCTGCGCCTCCAGGACAGCGACCGCAATGACCTGGCCAAGATCAAGAGCCTGCCCGTCTACGTAGGCCAGGCCGGTTACGTGCCGCTGGAACAGATTGCCACTATTTCCTATAAAGGCGAAGATGGCCTCATCTGGCGCCGCGATTTGAAACCGACCATCACCATCAACGGCGGTATCAAGTCCGGTACGGCCAACGATGCGACGCAGAAAGCCTACGATTCCATTGCCGATATCCGGGAAAGCATGCCCTTTGGCTATACCGTCGAAGTCGACGGGGCCCTGGAAAACAGCCAGAAGTCCCTGAAGTACCTCCTGGTACCGGTACCGGTCATGGTCATCATTATCATGACCTTGCTCATGTTCCAGCTGCGCAGTCCGTCGCTCATGTTCCTGGCCCTGATTACGGCGCCTATGGGACTCATCGGCGTCTCCTGGGGGATGCTCCTTTTCGGGAAATCCCTGGGCTTCGTCGCCGATTTGGGCATCCTGGCCCTGGGCGGCATGATCATCCGCAACTCCATCATTCTCCTGGACCAGATACAGAAACATATGGCTGCCGGCGAAGACCCATGGCATGCCGTCATCGACTCGGCGGTCATGCGCTTCCGGCCCATCATGCTCACGGCCGCTGCGGCTATCCTGGGCATGATACCCCTCATGCGCAGCGTCTTCTGGGGCCCCCTGGCCGTCGCTATCGCCAGCGGCCTCTTCGTCGCCACCGTCCTGACCCTGCTGGTCTTGCCGACCATGTACGCTACCTGGTTCAAAGTAAAGAGAACGAGTTAGCTTAGTGGCTCGTGGTTCGTGGCTCGTAGGGGCCGTCCTGAAAGGCGGCCCGCAAGGGCTCTCCTTATAGGAGAGCTGTCAGCGAAGCTGACTGAGAGGTTGCTATTAAAAGTTTGCAGTACGGAGTTTGTAGTTTGTAGAAGATAGTTTTAAATTTAAGACCATCCGCTAATCACTAGCCACTTAAAAAGTCCTGTCGCACATGCGGCAGGACTTTTTTGCCATGCTCCGAAAGCCTGAGGCGTCAGTCTTCCGGATCCGTAGCGATATCCGGTTCGTTCTTGCGGTTGAAGCCGATGATGCGGCGCGGCTTTTCGATGTCGTCGTGGCGGGGGACGGCGACGAGGAGCAGGTTGAGCTGGGAAATGTGCTGGACCAGTTCGACCGCCGAGCCGTCGGACAATTCGCCATAGAATACGATCATGTTCGGGTCCCAGTAGCCGATGTCCTGGATGCTGAAGGTGATGTCGCCAGCCGATACCAGGCGGCCGCCGGCCTGCATGTCGTCGGGCAGGCCCGATTCGAAGTTGTTGATCAGGGCGACGATGCGCTGATACATGTCAGAAGCCAGATAGGGCGCTTCCGGGTCGTCTTCTTCTTCCGGGACGGCGCCGGGCTGGAGGATGGTCAGTTCCTTTTCTGCAGCTGCCTCTTTTTCGGGGGCCTTTTGTTGTTTTTTCTTATCCTTTACATCTGCCATAAAAATCCCTCCTTATCATTCTCACTATATCATTTCGACATAGAACGAGGCGATTCCTGCTGCTTTTTTCCGAGTGGCAGGATTTTTTCTTGGAATCCCTATATTTTTTCTTGGAATCCCTATGCTGATATGGTATAATGGTCAAGACATGCTGACGTCAGGTAACATATTTTCACACGAAAAGAGGTTTTTTCTTCATGGAATATGTGAACGAGTTGGACACTATATCGGCGGGAGCTGCGAAAAAAGAGGCGGCTCTCAAGGTACATCGTCTTACGTTTATGGAGGCTACGATGATGGTCGTCGGGTCTACCATAGGTTCCGGTGTTTTAGGTTTAGCTTTTGCCAGTCGCAATGCCGGCTGGCCCGTCCTGCTTACGTGGCTTGTCGTAGCAGGCTTTTTTTCTATCATCTCCATGCTCTATGTCGCCGAAGCGACGCTGCGCACTACGAGGCCCTTACAGCTGTCGGGCCTGGCTGAAAAGTACGTCGGCAAGATCGGTTCCTGGCTGATTTTCTTTTCCGTCGGGGCCACGTCGTTTTGCAGCCTCATCGCCTATACCAGCGGCTGCGGCAAGATATTGAGCGAATTCTTCGGCATTTCCCTGGAAATGGCCAGCTGCCTCTTTGCCCTCGGGGCGACGAGCGTCGTCTGGCTGGGCCTCAAGGCAACCGGGGTAGCAGAGAAATATTTGAGTTCAGGTATGACGGCCATGCTTATTCTCCTCGTCGGCGCGTCACTTTTTTCGGCCCGCGTACCTGTTGCAGATATCCTCTATACCCACTGGATGTATGCCGTGCCGGTCTTCAACATTGCCGTCTTCTGTTACGCCGTCCAGTACATCGTACCGGAAATTTCCCGGGGCTTCACGCACGAACCGGGGAAACTCGTCCCGTCCATCCTGGCCGGGGCCGGCATTTCCTTCGTCGTCCTGGCCCTGGTCCCGCTGGCCGTCTTCCTCATGCTGCCCGTCGATGAAATCTCGGAAGTCGCATCCTTGTCCTGGGGCCGCGCCCTGGGGTCGCCGGTCTTCTTCGTCATCGTCAATGCCTTTGCCTTCTGCGCCATGCTGACGTCATTCTGGGCCATTGCCGAAAGTTTCCTGACCAACATGATCGACCGCCTGGGCTTCAAGTCGGAAACGGATATCCGCACGCGGGCGGCCTGCCTGGCCTTCATCGTCATCCCGCCGGTCCTCCTGGCCTACAGCGGCCTCGTCGGCTTCGTCAACGCCATCTTCAGCGCCGGCACCTTCGGCGGCATCATCATGTCCATCCTGCCCGTCTTCATGCTGCGCAGTTCCCGGAAACACGGCGACAAGAAACCATGTTGGCAATGCGGCTGGATCGCCCATCCCATCATGCAGACCCTGGTCGTCCTCCTCTTTGCCAGTGCCGGCGTCTACGCCATCCTCAGCCTCTGCGGCTGGCTGCCTGCGGCGTGGTAGGATAGCGTTTGTAATCTGCAGAGTATTTTTAGGATAGTAGGGGACGCCACGTGGGCGACCCGTTAGGAATTGGGACAATTTTTCTGGCAAGTAGATCGGGAAATCGTACATATCCCGGAAGCGGCTGTTGCATTATGCATTTTTGGCTTAATGCGACAGCCGCTTTTTTTTTTGCTTCCCGTGCCTCTGTAACGCGTTACCTATAAAGAAGAGAGAAGGGAGAGGAGCCGCGGCTTTTTTTCGGAATCAGAAGCGGCGTTCCGCCGCGACAGACTCAAACTGACAACGACGCTTCGGGAAGCCCTTAGCGCGTAGCGGGCCGCCCGCTGTTGCTATCCGTTCTGTCCATCGCTTGTACTCGAAGGTCAAAAAGAATTTGGGCGGACCCTACGGATGCGGCTACGCTGTAACAAATTCATTATTGTATTACGACCGTATGCCATTAGTTATAAATTCCGGCTGCATACAGGATTCATGCGGGACGTCGCTACGGCCGCCAAAACGGACAGCTGTGGCTGGACGGCCCGCTGCGAGATTTGATCACAACCTACTCTTGTCTAATGGCAGGCCTTTGCGAACTACGATTTTTTATGAACTTGTGTTATAATATGAATTAGTCAGGCAAACATTATTTATGTGCCTAACTTGCTTTTTGAAAATACAAGCAGAACGATTCCGCCCCGCTGCCTTAAAATTCAGGACCGAACGATTTTTTGAAAATCATTTTCTTGCAAAAGATGAAAAATGATGAAAATATATGATCCGCCCCGCAAAATGCCATTTCGACGGCTTCATAAAGGCATTTATAAAGGGTGCGGATAAGAACCATAATCCCCGCAAGGGGACGGAAACGCGCCTGCCACGGCCCTCTATATGCAGTTTTTGCGTCGCGATAAGAACCATAATCCCCGCAAGGGGGCGGGTAAGAAAAAAGCAGCTCAATCGTCGCAGTTCCCCTTGTTGGGAGAATGTTGATGATTAAGCTGCTTTTTTATTTTGCATAGTTAACGATAACGCAAGAATAGTCGTAAAGCCAGGGTGTTTTTATATACAAAATAAGGGACTGTCGCATGAAGGCTTATGTCATCATGCGGAGCCCCTTCTCTTTATAGTTTGTAGTATGGAGTTTGTAGTTTGCAGAGAAAAGCTTTAAATTTAAAGTCATCCGCTAACAACTAACTGCTAGCCACTAACAACTTTAAAGGGGCTTGTCATCGTGCGTCAAGCCCCTTTAATCCTTTATGTTCTTCAATCAATAATCCACTCGACGTCGACGGATTCGCTTTCTGTTGTTGAATTGGCGGCCAGCTGGTTAGAGAGGTCTAAGGATTTGGGCTTTTCATATCTTAGCGAATCAGGCGCCAGCATATCACAATAACGGATTGAATCTTCGCTATAGTTATTCATAGATACCGATTTGATGCCAATGATTTTTTTCCCTACCGTAGCTGCGATGGCTTCTGCCTGATGTTTGGAATTGGCGACAGCCTGTTTGATGAGTTCATCGTGGATTTCCCGTTCATTTGATAATTTATAACTACTTTCGATAGCGATGTCATAGTTTTGCTGGCGGACGTGATCCAGTATCATGTTGATAAAGGGCATATCGAAACTCATGCGGATTACGATTTTTCTGGAAGCCGTGTAATAATATTCTTCATTATCTTCGTCATAATGCCGTTCCACTTCGTCCTGTTCCATAGAAATCTGATTTATAGGGACACCTTGGCTGTCCAGATAGGATAAGAAGGATTCGCACTGTGTCAAAACTGCGTCCATCGCCGCATTGGCCGTATTACCATCTTTATAGAACTCAATTTCGAGGATTACTATGTCATAGGTGCAATTCATGCTAGCTTTGCCTCGTATCGTCAATTTTCCCATAAGACAACCTCCTCAGTGAAATTCCACAACATAAGAAAAATCTAACTACATTATACTAAAATTCCTTGCTTTTTCAAAATTTGGAGAAATAGACCGCGGTTGGCTCGGATTCAGATGCGGCTTTGCCGCGACAGACTCAAAGGCGGCCTGCCTACTCACCGTACTGTGTATTTGTCATTTGTGTTATAATAAAAAATATCTAAATTTATAATGGATTTGTTTTTGTTTTAGAAAGGCGTGAATCTTTTGTTTCCAGGGATGGGATTCAGATGCGGCGTTCCGCCGCGACACGCTCGGACTGACAACGACGCGTCGGGAAGCCCTCCGCGCGTAGCGGGCCGCCCGACGCTGTTGTCCGTTCTGATAACCGGTCCTGTACCTGACGGGCTAGAAAGGCTCTGGGACGGCCCCTACGGAATCGCAGTCAGGCGATGGGAATGAACGCAGTCACAGGTCATAAAAATACACGGCCAACGGCCATGTGCGTAGGGGCCGCCTGGGTAAGGCGGCCCGCTGCGAGATTTGACCACAGCCCATTCGGTTTTGATGGTATGTTTTTTGATTACGAATAACACGCCACGGCCTTTCCTTTGGCTCAGATGCGGCGTTCCGCCGCGACAGACTCATGATTGTATTACGACCATGCGCCGTCCGTCATAAATTCCGGATATGCATAGGATTCACGCGGGCCGCCCGTTGGGACGGCCCCTACGGAATCGCAGCCAGGCGATGAAAAAAGAGCGTGGTCCGCAGGCCACAAAAAATACACGGCCCATGGCCGAACTTCCCGTGGGAAGCCCGCCAGAGAGATTTCATCACAGCCCATTCGAGTATAATGGTAGGTTTTTACGAGCCACGAACCACGAACAACGAGCCACTATTTTTTCCACAAGCCGAGGGTCACTCGAGGCGATGTTGTCATTCTGAGTCTGTTGCCGAGAAGCGGCATTTGAGTCCGAGGCGACCGGCGGGGCCGATAGGCCCCAATCTACATTAACGAATCCTTAAATATTTTGGATTTGGTTCAAAAATGATTAGAAAACGATTAAGTTTTCCAGAACCGTCCTTTTTCTGTTGTATCATGGAGGTATGGGTAATATCCTACTCGTTCTGTTTCATGCTATAATAAAGAAAGGAGTGGTGAATCTGTTGAAAAATCAATTGACTGCCCATGAAATCCGCTATTGTATTTATTCTATTTATCCTAATAGGAGGTGGCAATATGGCAAGAAAATTAAATATGAAAATGAAAGCTTTATTTGCGATGCTGATGTGCGGCCTCTCGACATTTACTGTTTTTCCACAGACTGATTATTCAAAAAATACGCACAATGATGCTGCTTCTATAACTAACGAAAGTTGGGCTAAAACAGGAAAAACGCTATGGACTACTATTGAGGAGGTGGGCAGCCGGATTGAACAAGAAAAATAACCAGTTGAATAATCAACCTGTACCCAAAAGGAACGAAATCAAAAATAAATCTAATAATCGTAATGCGACTGGAGTAGTGCTTCAACATCAATCTGCATATCAGTATCAAGGCCCTATTCCACCGCCTGAAATGATGGAAAAATATAAAAATATTTATGCCGATGCTCCTAAAATAATATTACAAGAGTTTAAAGAGAATTCAGAACATATACGGCAAAAAGAATTACTGGAAGTTCAAGGCACCATAAATCGGGACCGAAGAGGCCAATGGATGGCGTTTGTTATTTGCATGGCTATCTTAGGGGTGGTTTTTTATAGTCTATATTTGGGCAATATTACATTTGCAGGCTTAAGTGGACTCGGGTTTATAGCTCTTATAGCAACGGGTATTTTGAAAAAATAAAGTGTGATAAGAACTCTGTCCAACAGTGCTGTTTTTCATTGCCGAAGAAGCGAATCCGTGACATGACAAAAAAGGAACGCTGGCTGGCTTACTTTGCTAACCAGCTCATACCATCGTAGGGGTCGCCCGTGGGCGACCCGTCAGCATGATAGGGATTGTCTTGTTCATGCATGTGGATTAGAAGGAGGGAACTGATCATGAGCGATGAAGCCATCCATAAAGCCGTAGATGCCGCCCGGACCTTCCTTCAGAATGACGCTGAACGCCTGGCCTACATCAATCGCGAACTCGCCATCCTCGACTATAACTCGGATCATCGCGATGCCTTTGAAGAAGGCAAAGCTGAGGGGCGTAAAGAGGGAGAGGCCAAAGGTCGTAAAGAAGGCGAAGCTCAAGGACGCACCAAAGGCCGCAAAGAAGGTGAAGAGAGACTTGGTATGTTGATGAGCCTTTTATTGAAAGAGAATCGTCATGATGATGTAGCCAAAGCGGCTTCCGATGCTGATTTTCGTGAAAAACTTTTTAAGGAATATGGGATTTAGTTGATGATAAAGAGACCATGCATGGAGCAGCGGCTATCATGTGTGGCCTTTTTGGATTCAGATGCGGCGTTCCGCAGCGACAGATTCATGATTGTATTACGACCATGCGCCGTCCGTCATAAATTCCGGATATGCATAGGATTCACGCGGGCCGCCCGTTGGGACGGCCCCTACGGAATCGCAGCCAGGCGATGAAAAAAGAGCGTGGTCCGCAGGCTACAAAAAATACACGGCCATGGCCGAACTGTAGGGGCTTCCCGTGCCTTTTCAGTCCGTCAGGTCATGACTGTAAGGAATGGCAAGACGGTTGCTGAAACGGACCGCAGTAGAGGGGAAGCCCGCCAGAGAGATTTCATCACAGCCCATTCGAGTATAATGGCAGGCTTTTACGAGCCACGAGCCACTATTTTTTTACGAGACGAGGGTCACTCGAGGCGATGTTGTTCTTTTGAGTCTGTTGCCGCGAAGCGGCGTTTGAGTCCGAGGCGGCCTGCGGCCGGCGGGGCCGATAGGCCCCCAAACACATGCAAAAGGCACTGGCTAGGTCTGCACCGATGTTGTATAATAGAGACTGGATTTGTAAAGAAAGGATAGAACATACATGATTACACGCAACCAGATCATTCATTATACATCGGATGAGCTCATCCGGGTATCTATTGCCTTGACGACGGGTATCGTCGAGAAGGCACGGCAGCGCCATAATTTGTCGCCTGTGGCTAGTGCGGCTCTGGGCCGGACGATGACCGGCGCAGCCCTGTTGGCTGGCGATTATAAGAACCACGAAGGCGTTTCCCTGAAGGTCGCCGGTGACGGGCCCTTAGGTGCCGTCCATGCAGACTGCTTCGATACGAATAAGCTCCGCGGCTATGTAGACAATCCGCAGGTCGACCTGCCGCTGAAGGTCAATGGCAAGCTCGATGTGGCAGCCGGTGTCGGTCAGCACGGCCAGTTGACGGTGACGCGTTTCACGCCGGAAAAGACGACCTATACGAGCCAGGCCGATTTGGTGTCCGGTGAAATTGCCGAAGACATCGCTTACTATCTGTTCACATCGGAACAGGTGCCGTCGACGATCAGCCTGGGCGTCCTGGTCAGCCAGGATTACACCATTGCTGCAGCCGGCGGTTTCCTCGTCCAGGCCCTGCCGGGCGCGAAGGATGAAGACCTGGCCCGTGTCGAAGCCCATATCACCCAGGTCGGTGCTTTGACGACGTATTTGCAGGACCATCCCAATGGTGAAGGCCTCATCGACATCATCCTCGGCGGTATGCATTTCAAGGAACTCTACCGGCAGAACCTGTACTGGCGCTGCACGTGCTCGCGCCAGCGCTTTGAAAATGCCCTGTTGTCCCTGCGCCAGGAAGATAAGGAAGCCCTCTTGAAGGACCCGCAGGTGGAAATGACCTGTCAGTATTGCGGGGCCAAATACGTATTGTCTCACGATGAACTGGCAGCGCTGTATGAAGCGGCTGCCCAGCGCCATAAGAAGAATTGATTCTCCGAAGGAGGTTTTACGATGGGACTCATTGCCATCATCGGCGGTACCGGTGTCTGCGACCCGAAGATTTTGTCCAATGTCCATGAAGACTATATGGATACCTTTTACGGGACCATTCATTATTGGCAGGGGACGTATAAGGATAAGGAACTCGTCTTTTTGCCCCGCCACGGCCGGAATCATTCCATTCCGCCGCACCTCATCAATTACCGGGCCAATATCCTGGGCTTGAAGCGCCTGGGCGTCACGGCCATCTTGTCGACGACGGCTGTCGGCTCGCTGAACCGCGATGACAAGCCGGGCGATTTCGTCCTGCCCGACCAGTTCCTGGATTTCACCAAATGCCGTCATACGTCGTTCTTCGACGGCGGCGAAAACGGCGTCGTCCACGTGGACATGACCGAACCGTACTGCCCGACCCTGCGCCGGACCGTAGCGGCTGCGGCTCAGGCCCTTGGCGGTTATACGCTCCATGATAAGGGAACCTATGTCTGCACGGAAGGGCCCCGCTTCGAGACGCCGGCTGAAATCAGGATGTATGAAAAGCTCGGCGGCGATTTGGTCGGCATGACCAACGTCCCCGAAGTCTGCCTGGCCAGGGAAGCGGAAATCTGCTATGCCACGATTTCCATGGTCACCAATTTTGCCGCCGGCATTTCGCCGACGCCCCTGACCCATGAGGAAGTCGTCAAAGCTATGGCCGAGAATTCCCAGCGCCTGCAGCAGCTCATCCTGAAGAGCATCGAATTATATGATAATGAGGACTGCGCCTGCCGCCACACCCTGCAGGCTTATGGAGGGTTTACGGTATAATGGATACACTGCGCTGGCAAGCGGGCACGCTGTTCCTCCTGGACCAGACGAAGCTGCCCTTTGAAGAAATCTATCTGCCCTGCCATTCCTGGCAGGACGTGCGCCAGGCCATTTCCGTCCTGGCTGTCCGTGGGGCGCCGGCTATCGGCGTCGCTGCGGCTTATGCCGTCGTCCTGGCGGCGCGGACCCTGTGCCAGAAAGGGGGAGATACGCCCTTTTTGACGGACCTGGAAGCTATCTGCCGGGACCTCGATGCGGCCCGGCCGACGGCGGTCAACCTGCACTGGGCCCTGACCCAGATGATGGCTTGTGCCCGCCAGCATGAAGCCGACGGTGCTGAAGCCACGACGGCAGCCCTGGAAGAAAAGGCCGTGGCCATCCATAAAGCCGATATCGCCATCAATACGGCTATGGCCCGGTTCGGGGCCGACGAGCTGGAAAAGATAGGCCGTCCCTTGACGCTGCTCACGCACTGCAATGCCGGGGCCCTGGCTACGGCTGGCGTCGGCACGGCGCTGGGCGTCATCCGCGAGCTCCATCGCCGGGGCCGGGTGTCCATGGTCTACGCCGATGAAACGCGGCCCCTCCTGCAGGGCGCCCGCCTGACGGCTTTCGAGCTCATGGCTGACCATATCCCGGTGACGCTCATTACCGACAACATGGCGGCCTGGACGCTTAAGACGAAAGGCGTCGATGCCATCATCGTCGGCGCCGACCGCATCGCCGCCAATGGCGATACGGCCAATAAGATTGGGACTTACGGCCTGTCCCTGATGGCAAGGGAACTGGATATTCCCCTGTACATCGCTGCGCCGGCTTCGACTTTCGATTTGTCCATTGCCGACGGCAGCCAGATCCCTATTGAAGAACGGAATCACGATGAAGTCCGTTCTTTCCGGGGTGCGGCGGCAGCCCTCCCCGAAACGCCCGTCTTCAATCCCGCCTTCGATGTGACGCCTCATGAAAATATCCGCGCCATCGTGACGGAACAGGGCATCATCCACCGGCCGGATGCCATATCCGTACCGGCGTTTTTCCAACACTAATTCATTACAGAAAGAGGTCTTACTCGTATGGAATCTATTATTCGCGATATCAAGTTAGCTAAAAGCGGTCATGAAAAAATCAGCTGGGTCGATCGTCACATGCCGGCCCTCAATGCCATTGGCGACAAACTGAAAGCCGACCAGACCTTTAAAGGCAAAACGATTTGCGTCAGCGTCCATCTCGAAGCCAAGACGGCCTATTTGGCAGAAGTCCTTCATCGCGCCGGCGCCAACGTCATCGTCACCGGCAGCAACCCCTTGTCCACGCAGGACGATGTCGCTGCAGCCCTCGTCGAAGATGGCTTGACCGTCTATGCCTGGTATGGCGCAACGGACGAAGAATACTTCGATTTCCTCAATAAATCCCTGGACCATCATCCGGACATCATCATCGATGACGGCGGCGACCAGGTCCATCTCCTGCACACGACGCGGGCCGATGCCATGGAAAATCTCCTGGGCGGCACGGAAGAAACGACGACAGGCGTCAACCGTCTCCACGGCCTCGACAAAGCCGGCGAATTGAAGTTCCCCATGGTCGCAGCCAACGATTCGTACTGCAAATACCTCTTTGATAACCGCTACGGCACAGGTCAGTCCACGTGGGACGGCATCATGCGCACGACGAACCTGACCGTCGTCGGCAAGAAAGTCGTCGTCGCCGGCTATGGCTGGTGCGGCAAGGGCTGCGCTATGCGTGCCAAAGGCCTGGGCGCTCATGTCATCGTCACCGAAGTCGACCCGATCAAAGCCATCGAAGCCGTTTTCGACGGTTTTGAAGTCATGCCCATGGCTGAAGCCGCTAAAGTCGGCGATATCTTCGTCACCCTGACCGGCGACAAGGACGTCATCCGCGGCGAACACATGAAGAACATGAAAGACGGCGTCGTCCTGGCCAATGCCGGTCACTTCGACGTAGAAATCAACAAACCCGAATTGGAAGCCCTGGCAGTCCGCCACTTTGAAGCCCGCCACAACATTGAAGGCTATGAACTCCCGAACGGCCATGTCATCAACCTCCTGGCTGAAGGCCGCCTGGTCAACCTGGCTGCCGGTGACGGTCATCCGGCTGAAATCATGGACCTGTCCTTTGCCGTCCAGGCCCTGGCTGCTAAATACATCCTCGAACACCATGCCGAACTGGGCAATCATGTCTATGTCCTGCCCCATGAAATCGACACGGAAATCGCCAAGATCAAACTGGCTTCCATGGGTTATGCCATCGACACGCTCAGCGAAGAACAGCGTAAATATTTGAATCTCGACTAAGGACCAGGAGGGGAAACGATGAAAAAACTGATTCAGCACGTAGCCCTCTACCAGGACCACGGCGTCTTAGAAGGCCAGAACATCGCCATCGACGGCTCGCGCATCACGGGATTTCCCGAAGCGCCGAAGGCATCGGACTATGATGAAGTCATCGACGGCAAGGGCATGCTGGCCCTGCCGGGTTTCGTCAACACCCATAACCATGTAGCCATGACGGTCTTCCGCAGTTATGCCGACGACATGCAGCTCATGGACTGGCTGGAAAAGAAAATCTGGCCGGCTGAAGCCAAATTGACGGACGATGTCATTTACGCCCAGTCCATGCTGGGCATTGCCGAAATGATCCGCTGCGGTACGACGGCCTATGCCGATATGTACGACCACATGGACCAGGAAGCCCGCGCCGTCGAAGAATCGGGCATCCGCGCCTGCTTGTGCCGCGGCAGTATCGGTATCGGGCCGAATGCCCAGGCCGGCCTCGATGAAAACCGCCAGCTCTTCCTCGACTGGCACGGCAAGGCCGATGGCCGCATCACGGTCATGATGGGGCCGCATGCGCCGTATACGTGCCCGCCTGATTATCTCCATAAATTCGTCGACCAGGCACGGGAACTGGGCGCCGAAATCCATATCCACCTCAGCGAAACCAAAGGGGAAGTGGAAAACATCAAGCAGCAATACGGCAAATCGCCGATCGCCCTGATGGATGAAATCGGCGTATTGGACTGCGGCTGCCTGGCTGCCCACTGCGTCTGGGTCGATGATGATGACCTGGATATCATGGCGGCAAAGCACGTCCGCGTCGCTCACAATCCAGGCAGCAACCTCAAGCTGGCCAGCGGCATCGCGCCGGTCCCCAAGATGCTGGCCAAAGGCATCACGGTCGGCCTCGGCACCGACGGGGCATCGAGCAACAACAACCTGGACATCGTCGAAGAAATGCGCCTGACTACGCTCATCCACAAGGCCAATACCCTGGACCCGCTGGTCATCCCGGCCGAAACGGCCATCAACATGCTGACCGAAGGCGGCGCCAAGTGCCTGGGCTATACGGACGTCGGCAAATTGGAAACAGGCTACAAAGCTGACATCACCCTCGTCGACCGCGAAGGCCTGCACTGGTACCCCAAGAACGACACCCTGAGCCTCATGGCCTACAGTGCCAACAGCATGGATGTCGATACGGTCCTGGTCAATGGCGAAGTCCTCTTACGCCATAAAGAATTCACCAAACTGGACATCGAAAAGATCAAAGCCGAAGCCGAACGGACCCGGAAGAAACTCTTTGCACAGATTTAGTTTTAGTGGTTCGTGACTCATGCCTGTAGGGGCTTGCACGTGGCGAGCCCGCCGCAGGTTATGTTGGAATTTCCTCATTGCCAACTTAATACTCAAAAGGCGCTGTCTTCATGCGACAGCGCCTTTTTTTGTCTATACCTGTAATAAATTACAGTGTGCTTGCTCCTTGGATTTAGTAAAATGGTATTAAGTATAAACTGCGTATGTATTTTTGAGTATGAGCAGGAGGGCATTGTGAAAAAGAACTGGAAATCGGCACTTCTGGCAGGACTGGCCCCGTGCGTGCTTCTGGCTGGCTGCGAAGTCCGCGGCACGGAAGTCAAACTGTACCGGATGGATTTGTAGGAGGGAAGCTATGAAAAGAAAGAAGGGCTGGACGCAGAGGGCCTGTCTGTGTCTGATGATCTTTCTCATCGGCCTGTCCGGACTGGCTGGAGCTTCCAGCAGAGAAGAGGTCTATGACCGGGAACTGGACACGCTGTATACCATGGTCCAAAGTGGCAGCAGCTATATTCTCTTCGGTGAGGAACGGGACGACCTGATGGCCGTCTGGGAAGGCGTGCGGGATCTGTCCCCGGAACAGGGGCTGGAAGCGGTGAAGTACCAGCTGCTGGACTGCAACGGAGATGGGAAGCCGGAACTGCTGATCGGTCAGGACAACCGGCTCACTAACCTGTTCACCATCCGGGACGGCCAGCTCCATCAGGTGTTCAGCGGCTTTTACCGGAACGCTTGGTACTATCTGGGAAACGGACGGTTCCTGAACCAGGGATCCGGGGGTGCCAGCCTTTCCATACTGGGAGAATACCATCTGGACGGGAATGGGAACCTGGTGTGTGAAAGCTACTATTTTACCCATTGGGATCCGGCTGTAGAGAAAATGGAAGTGTACTGGAATACCTTTGGAGTCCCGGACATCACCTTGTCGGAGAAAAAAGATATGACGATGGATCAGTTCGGTAAACTCCAAGAGAAGCTGAGGAACAAGGTGAAAAAACTGTCCTGGAAGTCCTTGGCCCGTTACGGCAAAGGTCGTGTGGATGTAGAAGGGAAGGCACGGGTCACGGCCGCAGGGAAGGTCAAGCGTTAGCTATTCATAGGCATGGTATTCTCGGAGGTGACAGATGATGAAACAATTTGGCAAGACGAAATGGACGGGGCTGCTGCGATGTGCCCTTCTGACCTTGCTGCTGGTCATGATGATGGCCCCAACGGCGCTGGGGGCCCGGAGAACTGTCCTGGTCCACAATGTAAGGGAAATGATGGAGGCTCTGGGTGACCATACGGAAATCATCCTGGCACCGGGCCAGTACAACCTGTCTGCCTGGCTGCGGGGACCCTTTGCGGACCCGGTGATTCACAACTTCGCCTGGAATCCCATCAGTCCTCCGGGGCTGTACCGGGTCTATCATGAACTGGAACTGGCCGGATTCCAGGATTTGACCATCCGGGGACAGGATACCGGGGCCATCACGGCAGAAATCGTCACGGAGGACCCCTATTCCTCGGTGTTTAAATTCCTGAACTGCCAGCAAATCCGGCTGGCTCATCTCCGGTTCGGGCATATCCTGCAAGAAGGCCACTGTACCGGAGCTGTGCTGAATCTGGAACAGGTGAAAGATGCTAGTCTGGATCACCTGGATCTGTACGGTTGCGGGACTTATGGGTACGAAGCCCGGAGATGCAAAAACATCCTCCTTAGGGACAGCGTAATCCGCGGCTGTACCTATGGTCTGGTCAGTGCCGCAGAGTGCCAGAATCTAAAGATCGTCCGGACCACTTTCAAAGACACCAGCACGGATCTCTCACTTTTTGAAGTGAATCATTCCCGGTTGGAACTACTCGACTGCACCTTCCAGAATGTACTGGGAAAGATCAACAGCCTGGATATGACAGAGGGAAAGGTAATCCAAATTTACGAGATGTGAACGTACTCCCGCCTATAGAGGCGGGAGCTTCCTGCTTCAACGAGAACAGCGCCACTGACTCCAAAGAGTTGCGGCGGCTTACACTCTCTCCACAGGCGTAGATTCCCGTGCGACCCACGGTATTTTATGGATTACGTCAGGCAGATATTCGCCTGGCTTCTTCCCGAATATTTATGGCAGCGTTCTTATCGCGGTTATGGTGACTGCCACATTTAGGGCAATCCCATTCCCTTACAGATAAGTCCTTGGTTTCGTGGTTCTGATATCCGCAAACATGGCACAGCTGGCTGCTTGGATACCACTTGTCTATCTTGATAAGCTGTTTGCCTTGCCAAGCCAGCTTATATTCCAGCATGTTCGTGAACATATTCCAGCCATTGTCAGCTATGGATTTGCCAAAGCTGAACTTGCCACCCTTTTTCCGCTTGGCCATCGCTTTGACACTAATATCCTCAATGCCAATGACATCATAGCGGTCTGCGAGATAGCGAGCCTTCTTATGCAGGAAATCCCGCCGTTGATTAGCCACTTTCTCATGGAGAATAGCTACGCGCAGCCTTTGTTTTTCTCTGTTGTGACTTCCTTTTTGCTTGTTGGATAGCTTTCGCTGTGCCTTAGCCAATCTTTTCTCTGCCGTTCGCAGGAAACTGGGATACTTAGCATCCTCCTCATCGGAAGCCACATACAAACCGTGCATCGCAAAATCCAGGCCAAGGAAGGTCTTCGGTATGACCGGGAGTATTGGCTTTCATACTCCACCAGCATACTGATATAGTACTTTCCTGATGGCGTCTTGCTGATGGTAACGGTCTTTATGATACTGTTCTCCGGCAAGGGACGATGCTGGCATAGTTTCACCCAGCCGACTTTCGGCAGTTTCACCTTATGGCCCTCGATTCGGACAGAGCCTTTCTGGTTGTTCGTGGAATACGAAGCACGACTATTCTTCTTGGACTTGAAGCGCGGCTTGCCGAAATGCTTGTTGTCATTCAAAAAGTGGCTGTAGGCCTTATTCAGGTTCATTTGGGCATTGGCAAGGGCTAAACTATCTACTTCCTTTAGCCAAGGGAATTCTTTCTTGTACTGCGCAGGCGTGTTATTCAGCTTTTGGCCGGTTTCCTTATAATAGTCAATGCGGTCACTCAGCATCTTGTTGTAGATGAATCGGACACAGCCGAAGGTCTTGGCAAACATCATTTTCTGTTCCGTTGTCGGATAGATTCTGTATCGATATGCCTTATTCACTACCATCACCTGCCTTGACTTTCGCAATCCTTTCACTCTTACTACTGATTATACCGCAAAACAAAATGTGAAGCCATTGTTTTTCTGAGGGCATCGAGCCCTCAGAAAAACCTGCAATTCATCTCACCGCCTAAAGAGGCGGGAGACTTCTTGCAGAATCAGGTTAAATCAATTAACCGTTTGACACTTTACATATTAAATATAAAATGATACAATTCCTAACCTCATCTGTCTCATTTGGCTGAATAAAGATATTGCCAAAGAATGTTTTGAATTCCAAGAAAAAGTCGTCGTCCGCGAAAAACAGGGCGAAGAAGTCGACTACGAAGAAATTACGGCTCATTAGGCTTGCAAGTCCAGCCTTTCCTTGTATAATGGAAGTATAGATTTCCAGTACAGGGGAAGGGTGATTTTTATGAACATGAAGAAAAAAATAGCCGCTGCCTGTGTGGCAGCCATGGCCGCGTTCTCACTGCCTATGGGCATCGTGCCGGTCCAGCCGGTCCAGGCTGATCTCATTACCGATGTCATCGGCGGCCTCCAGGTGAAATCGGCCTTGAGCAAGCAGATCAAGCACTATGACACGACCAAAGAAGGGCAGAGCGAGATTTACCAGTCCGTCACCAAGCAGACCGGCGTCCTCAATAATTCTTATTACAATGAACGGCTGGCTTCTATCATGAACCGTCTCAGCGCCAGCATCGCCCAGACGGACCCCAGCATCAAGACCTTGCCCTACCGCTGGTACGTCAGTCCGGACACGACGTTCAATGCGGCCTGCACCATGGGCCATGTCATGGTCGTCAATAAGGGCATGTTCGACCTGGTCAGCAACGATGATGAAATCGCCGTCGTCTTAGGCCATGAAATGGGCCACGGCCAGAAACACCACGTCGCCAATTCGACGCAGAAGAAGGTCAATGTCGAAATCGGCAAGATGGTCCTGGCCGATACGATTGGCGGCTCGGGCCTGAACAACCTCATCCTCGACACGGTCAGCAATCAGATCGAAACGGTCCATATCGACAGGGCTGCCGAATGGGAAGCGGACAACCTGTCCTTCGGGTATATCACCCGTGCCGGCTATAATCCCGGTGCGACGGCGGCCATCTGGCAGCGGGTCATGGAAAAACAGGGCGATAATGCCAGCAACTTTGTCGGTGAAATCTTCTCTCCCTCTGACCATCCATCGAATCAGGAACGGCGCGACAATTATGCCAACAAGCTCTATGAAATGAGCGGCAAACACGCTAGCGTCAAAGACGGCACGGTCTACGTCAATGGCAAGAAATTCATCAAGCCTGCCGCCACGTACAGCATGAGCAGTGCCGAACGGTCCTATTTCGTCCTGGGCAATCTGGCTGCCGCGTATCAGAACGGCCACAGCAAGCAGCCGGCTACGGCTTCCGGCGGTACGCTCTACTTAGGGCCGCAGAACATCATGACGCCGGTCAACGGCGATCCGTCGGCAGAAGAACTGGCAGCGCAGCTCAATAAAATCAAATAATGATTGAACAGCATAACTAAAGGCAAAATGGCCGTGTGCTATGTATATTTTATATCTATCACCTGTAGTAAAATACAGGTGATTTTTTTTTGAAATAAGCTATCCTATAAGCAAGAAAAGAATTTTACAAGAATCGTTACGAAAAGGAGGTAGTCTTATGGGTTTGATCAAAGCGGCAATGGGAGCAGCCGGCGGTGTCCTGGCTGACCAGTGGAAGGAATTTTTCTATTGTGACAGTATGTCCCCTGATATCCTCATGATGAAAGGGCAGAAACAGACGAGTTCGCGCGGTCGCAGTTCCAATACGAGCGGCGAAGATAATATCATTTCCAATGCTCGAAAATCGCCGTCAACAATGGCCAGTGCATGATGATCGTCGAATCGGGCAAGGTCGTCGACGTCTGCAATGAACCGGGCGAAGATATCTACGATATGTCGACAGAACCATCTATCTTTACGGGAGACCTCGAACAGGGGCTCCGGGATATGTGGGGCCAGATGAAGGAACGCTTTACCTTTGGCGGCGATACGGGCAAGGACCAGCGGGTCTACTACTTCAACATGAAAGAGCTCATCGGCAATAAGTACGGCACGCCGCAGGAAGTCCCGTTCAAGATGAAAGACCCCGATACGGGCCAGATTCTCTTGATCCGCCTGCGCTGTTTCGGCGAATATAGCTATCGCATCGTCGACCCGGTCCTGTTCTATACCAACGTAGCGAGCAACGTCGCCGACCGGTATGAACGCAGCCAGATCGACAGCCAGCTGAAATCGGAACTGCTCAACGCCCTGCAGCCGGCCTTCGCCAAGCTCAGTGCCCAGCGTATCGACTACGTCGAACTGCCGGGGCGGACCTTTGAAATCGCCGACGCACTGAATGAAGTCCTGTCCAAGCGCTGGCGGGAACTGCGCGGCCTGGAAATCGTATCCTTCGGCATCAACAGCATCAAGGCCAATGAAGAAGATGAAGCGAAGATCCAGAAAGTACAGATGGGCAAGACCCTGTCGGATCCGTCGCTGGCCATGGGTGCCATGGCCGATGCCACCAGCGATTCCCTGCGCATGGCGGCCCAGAATGAAGGCGGTGGCGGCGCGGCTTTCGGCTTCATGAATATGAATATGGCCGGCAATGCCGGTGCCGGCATGTATCAGCAGATGGCTCAGCAGCAGGAGCTGATGGAACGGCGGCAACGACTGATGGACCATCAGCAGTTAGAAGCTGAAATGGCCCGAGTGAAGGCCGAAGCAGAACGGGGCGTAGCTGCGCAGGCAGGCAGCTGGACTTGCCCGCAATGCGGCACGGCAAACCTGGGCAAATTCTGCCTGAACTGCGGCACGAAGAAACCGGAACCCAAGCCGGCCGATACGTGGGACTGTGACTGCGGCCAGACGGGCAATACGGGGAAATTCTGTATGAACTGCGGCAAAGCCAGACCCGAAAGGGCAGAGGCGGACGCGGGATGGACCTGTCCCCAGTGCGGCGCTGTCAACCAGGGCAAGTTCTGTATGGAATGTGGGACGAAGAAACCGGCGGTCGCCCCGCTCTTCAAGTGCGACAAGTGCGGCTGGCAGCCGCCGGATCCGCATCATCCGCCGAAATTCTGCCCGCAGTGCGGCGATCCTTTCGACGAGCACGATCAACAATAGCGTAAGAAATGAGGTGAGCTTATGGCCAATACTTCCGTAGGCTATAAATGCCCGAACTGTGGCGGCCCCCTGGCCTTTGCGCCGGGGTCGGAAAAAGTGACCTGTCCGTACTGCGATACGGAATTTGAAGTCGCCAAAATCGAAGAACTCTTTGCCAAACAGGAAAAATTGGCTGCTGAAGCCCAGGCGGCGAAAGAAGCCAAGTGGGATACGGCCGATGCCGGCAGTGAATGGGGCGAAGACGAAGCAGCCCAGATGCAGACCTTCACTTGTTCCTCCTGTGGCGCTGAGCTGGTCAGCGATGGCAATACGATGGCGACGGAATGTTGCTACTGCGGCAACCCGACCATGATTCCCAGCCGTTTTTCGGGGATGCTCAAGCCGGATTTCGTCATCCCCTTTAAAAAGACGAAAGACGAGGCCGTAGCCGCTTTGAAAGAATTTTATAAGGGCAAACGGCTTCTGCCCAAGGCCTTCACGGCCAATAACCGCGTCGAAGCCATCCAGGCCATGTACGTGCCTTTCTGGCTCTTCGATTCTGATGTGACAGCGTCGGCCGAATTCCGGGCTGAGACCGATACGGTCTATGAAACGAATGATGAAACCGTGACCGAGACCAGCGTCTACCGCTGCGACCGCCAGGGGACCATGCGCTTCCAGCGTATTCCCGTCGACGGCAGCCAGAAGATGGACGATACCTATATGGAAAGCATCGAGCCTTACGATTATCACGACCTGGTTCCCTTCAGCAGCGCCTATCTGACGGGTTATCTGGCCGATAAATACGACGTCGATGCCGAAGCCGCCGTGCCCCGGGCGGACGAACGGGTCCGCCAGAGCGCCCTCGGCGTTCTCGAAGATACCGTCGAAGGCTATGACCGGGTAGAACTCAAAGAAGATGTCATCAGCAAAGATGAAGGGGCTGTGTCCTATGCCATGGCGCCCGTGTGGATCCTGACGACGCGTTACCAGGACCAGCCGTATACGTTCATGATGAACGGCCAGACCGGCAAGATGGTCGGCAGCCTGCCTTATGACAAGGCCAGGGCCAACCTGTACTGGGCCGGCAGTGCCTTGATCTTGACGACGATTTTCTACTTCATTGCCAAGTGGTTCGTGTAAGGAGGGATAGCCATGAAAGGATATGTAACCAAGAGTCTGCTGTTCCTGGCCTGTCTGTTCTTCCTGGCGATGAATGTCTTGGCCGCCAATCCGTCCAGCCTGGCTGACGGGGCCCAGCTCCTGAAGGGCAGTGAACGCATTGCCGTGCTGAATGAACTCGGCAACATTGAAAGGAAATACGGCGTGCGCCTGGCCGTCGTCACCGTCAAGACGACGAATAAAGTAAAAATCGGCGACTATGCCAATCAGCTCCTGGACAGCACCTATACAGACGGGAAGAACGGCAATATGGTCCTGGTCCTGGCGATGGATACGCGGGACTATTACGTAGCCACCGATAAAGCCATGCGCCAGCGCATCAGCGATAAAGGCAGCCTTCCCGTCTTGGAAGAGAAATTCCTGCCCTTGCTGAAAGAAAAGAAATATGCCGAGGCTTTCAAAGCCTATGCCTTGGAGTCCGGTGAACTGCTGGCCTATTATGAAGCCAATGGCAAGGCCTATGATCCGCATGACGCCTTCAGTTGGACGGCGCTGCTCATCGCCCTGGCTCTCGGCATCGGCGGCGGCTTCCTCATCCGGCGCTATCTCATCAGCACCATGAGCAATGTCGCACCGGCCCTGGCGGCGTCGGCCTACCTCGATGAGGACAGCTTCGACCTTACGGAAAAGGAAGATACGTTCCTGTTCATGAATGTATCCCGCGTAGCCAAAGCGAAAAAATCGGGCCGCAACGACAGTACCGACGAGAATCACGGCGGTGGCGGCGGGAAGTTCTAAGCCGGCTTATGAGGAGGGTTCGTTATGAGATATGGGAAGAAAATACTGCTCATGCTGATGGCAGCCTGCCTGATCGGCACCAGTGCCTCAGCCTGTGAAGGTGCCCCTTACCGGTCCGTGCGCCTGGAGTCTGATGAGGCCCAGCAGATTCACGTTTTTACGCAATGCTGGGATACCATTTACCCGATGGACGGGAACCCCTTAAAGGAATTTGCCGTCACCGACCTCGACGGCAACGGCCTGCTGGAAATCCTGACGCGGGCCCAGAAGGAGGGAACTGTTCCCCTTGTCTATGAAGTGAACCCACAGCGTCAGGGGATAACCTTGAAAAGCAAGCAATGGTATTATCGTCACGTCTTCCAACATGACATCGCCTGGTTCGTCATACATCCTGAAACGGCAGCCGGTCCCTGGGTGGGCCGTACGGAAACTGTCGAATGGATGCTCCAGGACAGCTATGACATCTATATGGGACGTAAGAATGCGTTTGGTTAAGAATGATTGGTATGGGGAAAATTTCTACGAAAGGCATCATTGTCTATGTATTGAAGGCCTATTGAGAAGGAGGGAATGGGATGGCTTTTGGCAGAAAATACTGGTTGGCCCTGGCTCTCTGCCTGGCTCTGCATGGGTCGGGCCAGGTCCGCGCCGACCTCGTCGTCTTACATACCAACGACGTCCACTGTGGTGTGGAAAATCAACTTGGCTATGCCAAGGTAGCTCAATATAAGAAGGACTTGATGAAGAACCCTGACGATACGGTGCAGCTCGTCGATGCTGGCGATGCCATCCAGGGCGAACCCCTGGGCAGCCTGACCCGGGGACAGGCCATTATCGACATCATGAATGTCGCCGGCTATGATTTCGCCATTCCCGGCAATCACGAATTCGACTACGGCATGGCGCGCTTCCTGGAACTGGCGCCGCAGCTGAACGGCGGCTATTACAGCTGCAACCTGATTGATCTGCGGACGGGGAAACCGGTCTTCCCACCGTATAAGATGGTGACTTATGACGGTGGGAAAAAGGCGGCCTTCATCGGCGTGACGACGCCGCAGACCCTGATTTCCTCGACGCCCCGCTACTTCCAGGACGATAAGGGGCAGTTCATTTACGGCTTTTCCGAAGATGCGACAGGACAGAAACTCTATGAACAGGTCCAAAAGGCCATCGACCAGGCCTGGGACGAAGGAGCCCGGACCATCATCCTGGTCACTCACCTGGGCCAGAATGGGTCGCTCCCGGTCTGGACCAGCGAGGCCCTGGCTGCACATACGCAGAAAGTGGCAGCCATCATCGACGGTCATTCCCATGAACGCTATGAACGGCTGGTCAAGAACCGCAAAGGCCAGCCTGTCCTCATCGCCCAGACGGGAACGAAATTCCAGTCCGTCGGCAAGCTGGTCATCGATGACTACGGCCACGTGCGGGGCGAATTAGTGACCCGGCTGGATGGGTCCGATGCGGCGACGGAAGCTGTCGTGCAGCGCGGGATGGCTGTCGTCCGGGAACGGCTCCAGCAGCCGGTCGCCACATCACCGGTGGATTTCGTGACCGACATCGAGGGCCAGCGGCGCGTCCGCAACGGAGAAACGAATCTGGCCGATTTAGCTGTCGATGCCATCCGTTACCGCCTGCATACCGATGTGGCGCTCCTGAACGGCGGCTCCTTCCGGGCTCCGCTATCAGCCGGTGTCGTGACCTATGAATCGCTGTACCGGGTCTTTCCCTTTTCCAATCAGCTCGTCGTCTGCAGCGTAACGGGCCAGCAGCTCCTCGATGCCCTGGAAATGGGGGCTTCGCGGTATCCTCAGGCATTCGGCGGATTTTTGCAGGTGTCCGGCCTGACTTACCGCATCAATCCGGCGATTCCCAGTTCCGTCGTCCTCGACGATAAGGGCCGTTTTGTCAAAGTGGCCGGCCCGCGGCGGGTCGAAGATGTCCAGGTCAACGGCAAGGCCATCGAGGCCGATGAAGACTACCGCGTCGGCGGTACGGCTTACGTCCTCTGCCATGGCGGCGATGGACAGACCAGCCTGCAAGGCGGCATCCTGTTGGAAGATACGGGCCTGTCCGACGTCGAGGCTCTGGCAGCGTATCTCTCCCATAAGGGAGACACCCTGGCTGCTGACTATGGCAACCCGGCCGGACAGGGACGGATTATCGTCGGCCCGTAAACAGCAGCTGTGTGACGGCTATAGAAAAGGAGGTATTTTCGATAAATCAGATGATGACCAAACGGCTTCTTTCACTAGTGGCGGCAGGCCTCGTTTTCGCCGCTTTCCTGGCCGGATGTGGCAGTAACGCACCGGAATCACCGAAAGCGGATGCCGTGAAGATGGAAGCCATCCAAACACTTAAACTGGCTGGCAAAGACGTACCGCTCTATGAATTGACGGGGACCGAGCTGCCTCACTTCGTCAATTCCCTTCTGGCCGTAACAGTCGATGCGGTCTATGCTCCGACTCAGGAGAAAGGGGAAGACGATGCTCATCTCTGGAAATTCCCGATGAAAGGCGACAAGCTCTCGGCCGGACAGGAAATCGGTCTGATGAAACGGTACTGGCTGACGACGAACGGCCAGAACGTCTATTTTTGCCAGGGCAATCATGTCCAGGGCATCTATGACGGTTCGGCTGTCCACGGCAGTGATACGGTCTATTTCGATCGCGAAGGGGCCAGTGCGACGGCCGGCATCATGCGGGGCACGCTCACGAAAGACGGCTTTTCGAATCCCAAACTGCTGCTGGCTACCTTTGGTTATATGGACCAGCGCAAGGCTGCTAAAGACGAAGTCGCTCCCAAGCTGATTGCAGCTGATACAGACGGCTTCTATATGCAGTGGACGGCCCGTAATGGTTCGAACAATGGCACGGGATGGACGAAACCGGTTTATGCTTTTGACCCGGATGGCAAGGAACTGCGTTCTTTTGAAGTAAATACAGGCCTGGCTGAAGGAATGCAGAAAGCTTCCGCCAGCGGACCTATCGTAGTGACTCAGGACTATGTCGTGTTTACCGGACGGGGCCTGTTCCGCATTTTCAATAAAAAGACCGGTGCCGCTGTCGGAGATATCACCTATCAGATTGACGACCAGGTCTACACGCCCGATGCCATCACCACGGACGGAACGAACCACGTCTATTTCACCATTTACAATCGTCAGCAGAACGTTCAGCACCTCTATCGCCTGGATCTGCCCTAACGGTAAGGGACTGTCCCATGAAGGCTTCTGCCCATCATGGGGCAGTCTTTTTTTTGCCTTTTTATCTGTCATGACAGTTGCGTTGTTGAATTATGTCATGTGTCATCTATCGGCCTAATGAAGACACTATGTTCAGCATCGGCGGCAGTTTCGGCGGCGGTGAAAACATGATCAATGCCGGCGTCAGCCTGAAAATCGGCCGCGGCAACCATGTTTCCAACTCCCGTGTCGCCATGGCGAAAGAAATCCGCGACCTGCGGCAGGCCCTGGCTGCTGAAATCGCTCAGCTCAAAGGGATGCATCATCTGGCTATCGACCCCGATAAGAGCCTGCTCTTCCCCGATGTAGCCGATAACCACTGGGCTTACGAATACGTCAGCAAACTGGCTGGCAACGGCATCCTCGAAGGTTATCCCGATGGCTTGTTCAAGGGTAACCAGATGATGACGCGCTATGAATTTGCAGCCATCGTCTATCGCCTGATGGAAAAAGGACTTGGCCATACGGATCCGGAAATGAACCGCTTGGCTCGCGAATTCAGCAATGAACTGTCCTATATCCGCATCGATACGATTCATCAAGATAAAGACGGCACGCCGACGGTACAGCGTGTCCGCGTCAAGAAATAAGGACGGAGTTTGTAGAAGATGGCTTTAAATTTAAAACCATTCACTAAAAACTACAAACTGCAAACTTAATACTCAAAAAGGCGCTGTCTTATGTTATAATTAATAAAAAGCAACGGTTATGTGTACGGAGAGGCAGGTGACGGAGGTGGAGAAACTGGGCAGGCTGGTGTGTCTTTGCTGTCTCTTTTGGCTCTTGGCATTTACCGTAGTCCCTGGGGCGGTCCTTTTGTATGATCACGACCATGGCCAGGCTTATGGCCGGACCTTGACGGAACTGGCAGGGGAAGAGGTGCAGGGCCAGCCTTCGTCCCAGCTGTTGCGCCGGTTGTCTGAAGAGGATGTCCTGGCCATCGAGGCCTACGACGTCCAGGCCGCGGTCTTACAGCAGAATAGCCAGGTTCCTTATTATTGGTATCCCCACTATACGGCGACGGTCGTCCTGGCCGTAGCCGACACTTGTCCTTTTCCTATCACAGGCTGGCAGAGCCTGGAAACGTCACCGGTATCGCTGGCGCTGACGGCCGATGAACCGGAGTCGCTCTTTTTCATGCAAGCCATGAGCTATGGCCTGGACGGGAATCTGTCTGGCCAGGCTGGGATGGACCTGTTGCAGCGCATCCAGGAACAAGGGCGTTTGCAGATGGCAGAAGGACCGCAGTACTTGCCGGCCCAGGTATGGGTCCTCTTTGATTACCAAGCCCGGCAGTGGCAGCGTCGGGGAGCGCCTATTCATATCGTCGTCCCTGTTGAAGGGACTTTATCGTTCCAGAAAGGTTTACTAGCTAAACGCCCGTTGGCTTTGAATAACTATAAGTTATCGGAAATGTTAATATCTCAAGGTTACACCCCAATCCCACCATCTCCAAGCCAATACATTTCAGACAACGAAACGCTTTTCCAAGAAGCTGACAAGATTTCCCGACAAATCGATTACCGCCTTTCCAAGGTTTACCGGCTTACCAGCTTGACAGGTATCAACCACCTGACTTGGTACATGGCAGCGTTGTTCCTGGTCATCCTCTGGGGATGCCGCTTGCGGCGCCAAGTCCTGCAGCCGCCTGTCCGCCAGGCCTATCTCGGCGTCATCATCACTCTCTGTGCCTGGATATTGCTCCGCTGTTTCAAATTGAGCCTTCCCGTCTTTTGGGCTGATTGGCTCCGCTGGAGCTGGTATAGTTATTATCTCTTTTATGGGCTCCTCATTTCCCTATTGGTCTGGATTGGCTATGTCGCCTCTCACATCGGCCTGACCCGTTCTTGTCCGTCATGGCTGAAGCCCGTCTTTGTGGGGAATATGCTCCTGGCAGTTGCTGTCATGACAAATGATTTCCACCAATGGGCTTTTACCTTTCCGGCTGGTGTCATCGCAGCTGACAGCAACCACGGCTATGGTCCCTTATATTTTCTCTTGGCTTTCTCTTATGGAGCCGAGTTCTTAGCCGTCAACGGTGCCCTCTGTTATACATCCCTGCACCAGCGCGTAGGCCCGTCTTGGCGGCTGGTCCTGCCCCTGTCCTGTACCCTCGTATATGGCAGCTATGTTGTCGGCTACGCCTGGGGCCTGCCGAATGTCTTCCGTTCCGAATTGGTCCTGACGACGGTCATCTGTACCTTGGTCTGGCTGGAAATCGTCACTAGAGGGCGGTTCGTCCCGGCCAATGAAGGCTATGTCGAATTTTTCCGCCAGTCGAGCCTGGCCATGCAGCTCTGTGACGATACGGGACGCGTCTGCTATGCCTCGCATGACGTAGAACGCAAAGTACAGACCGATTGGGAAGCCCAGTCCATGCCCATCCGCGGCGGCTGGGTCCGCTGGTATCGGGATATCCGCCCTTTGCGGGAAAAACAGGCCGCCCTACGCCGTGTCAACCGGGCCCTGACCCGGTCGTATGAACTGCGCTGTCGGGCCAATGTCATCCGCCGCCAAGCCGTAGACCGCCAGGTCCGCCAGCGCATCTATAGGGAACTGGAAGCGGTCATTACCCGGAAACGGCCGGCCATCGAAGCCCACCTGGCCTATCTCAAGACGGCCCGCCCCGGTCCCGATACGGATGTCGTCGTCTGCTGGCTCCATATCTTGGCTTGTTATCTGAAAAAGCGCTGTGTTCTCTTGTTGCGGGGACGAGAAGACGGGACACTCGATGCCCGGGAATTGTTCCTGGCACTGCAGGAATCGCAGCGGTACCTGGACCAGGCCGGCCTCCAGGGACGGGTCGGTTTCGACCTGTCAGGGAGACTGCCGGCGTCGGCAGCCCTGACCTTATATGATGTCTTTGAAGAGGTGGGGGAGGCGGCCCTGGCTCAACATGAATCGTATTGGCTCTGTCAGTTCCGAGAATCGGAGAAGGACTGGATCTTTTCCCTGGTCTTGGAACAAGCCGAAGGTCCAGACTGGCTGCCTGTGTGGCAAGGCCTGGCCGCTTATGACGTCGCCGTGGACTGTGACGATACAGGCTATGGCCGGCGGCTGACCGTCTGTGTGGGAAAGGAGGGGGACCATGGTTAATCTCTATACCTTGCCGACGTATGTCGTCGTCCTGTTCATCGGTGTGATTCTCTGTCTTTTCCTAGCTAACAGCGTCCTCTATTATTACCTCATGCCGCAGGCCCAGTTTCGCCAGCTCGGCCGCAAATGCTTGGAAGGGAGCAGCTTGCTCCTGCTTATGGCGGTGGCGACTATTTTGTATGAAGTCTACACGGACAGCCTGAATGGTATCGTCTACGACGAAGCGACGGATTTCTGGCGCTACAGCACCGCCCTGGCCGGGACGGCAGGTGCTGTGTACTGGATCCATGACCGTCAGGCAGGCAGCCTCTGGGTTCTGGCAGCGTCTATCCTGTTGCTGCCCGTTTTCGATGACTGGCTGCCAGGCTCTTTGGTCCTGGCCCTGGTTTGTCTGGCCTGGCGCCTGATCCGACTCTTTCCACGGACTTACAACCAGTATCAGCAACGTCTGACGGCCCGCTCCATCCAGACGGCCGTAGACTGCCTTGATGAAGGAATCCTCATCAGCTGGGAAAAGGGCGAGCCTGTGCTGGTCAACTTTACCATGTATGCCGTCATGGAACAGCTCGTCGGCACAGTCGTCCGCAATGCCAACATCTTCTGGCATCTCCTGCCCTTTTGTGGCAATCGCCCCGGCCTTTCTATGGAACGCCAGGGTCGGGATCTGCTCTTTCGTTGGGATTCTGGCCAGGCCTGGCTCTTGCAGCGGCGCCCTATCCGCTTCCGCCGCCAGTCGGGCTGGCAGATTACGGCAGCCAATGTGACGGCTCTTCATCGCTTGAACCAGGAACTGGCCCAGAAGAACGCTGTCCTGGAACAGCGCAATGAAGAAATGAAAGACGTCCTCGACGGCCTCGTAGCCCTTCAGACCCGGCAGACGACGGAGAGCCTCCACTATAAGATACACGACCTCCTGGGTCAGCGCATCACTATCTTGCAGCAGCTCCTGAATAACCCGAATGTCAGCGATTACGGCGAAATCCTGCCGCTCGTCGAAGATGTCCTGTCCGATTTGCGGCGTGATGCCGTGGCCAATCCGCAAGAACGGTTAGATGCCTTGGTGACGACGTACCGCAACTTGGGCATCGCCGTGACGGTAGAAG
Organism: Megasphaera indica; assembly: GCF_046614755.1. Lineage (NCBI taxonomy): Bacteria > Bacillati > Bacillota > Negativicutes > Veillonellales > Veillonellaceae > Megasphaera > Megasphaera indica. The sequence goes on along the minus strand of NZ_JBKKJR010000002.1, from coordinate 109,393 downwards.
GGATGTTGCCTGCCGATACCCGCCGAGCCGGGGCATTCGTGCGCATCATCCGCGAGGCCATGACCAACGCCTTGCTCCACGGCCAGGCCCGGTCGATTGCCGTGACCTTCGGTACCGGCCGGCAGCCTGCTTTAGTCATTGCCGACGACGGCCAGGGCTGTCCGGGCCCCATCCAGACCGGTATGGGCCTGCAGGCTATGGAGCAGCGGGTACGGGCATTAGGCGGCCGTCTGACGCTGACCAAGACACCGCACTTTATCATTACTGTAGAAATGGGGGAGAACCATGATCCGACTGATCATCGTAGACGACCAAAAAATCTTGCTTGAAGGATTGAAGAAAATATTTGAAGGCCAGCGGCATATTGAAGTCGTCAGTACCCTGTCTTTTTCGGAACTCGTCGAACCGGCTTGCAACCGGTTCCGACCCGACGCCGTCCTCCTGGATATCTGCATGGAAGGGAAGAACAGCGGCATCGCTTTGACGCGGCGCCTGAAAAAGAAATACCCCGGCCAGAAGGTTATCATCATGACCGGGTTCCAGGATGTAAGCTTTATTGAAATGGCCCGCGACGCTGGGGCAGACAGCTTCATCTACAAAGAGAGTGCCGCCCGTGATTTCATCGACTGCCTGGAGCGGACCCTGTCCGGGGAGCACCTGTTCCCGGATGTACGGGAAAAAGTGACCTTTGGGGCCTGCCATATCAGCCTGACGGACCGGGAGCTGGATATCCTCCGCCTGGTCTGTCAGAACCTGTCGTATCAGGAAATCGCTGATGAATTGCAGATCAGCAAGCGGACGGTCAGCTTCCACATCAGCAATATGCTCAGCAAGACGGGCCACAAAAGCCTGATTGGCCTGGCCGTTGAAGCCGCCGATAAGGGCTATGCCCCGTCCCGTCAGAAGTAAGCCGTCAGGCTCGTGCCGATGACCGTTTCCCGGAAGTCTCCGGTCCAGGCCGTATGGTGGCGGTTCTTCAGGGAAAAGCCTTCGACGGCCCAGGCCAGGCCGGGCTGGACGATGTAATCGAGGCGGGTGCCCCAGCCGCAAAAGCCCATACGGCGGAAGAAGGTCGTGTCGCCGTCCATGGTATGGTAGAGGATGGACGCCGACGGCTGGTCGTAATAGCGTATCCAGGCTTCATACGAGCCTTTTTGCCGCTCGTCGAGGTGGCCATAGGTCAGGGCGGCGACGAAACCGGAATCGGTCGTATCATAGTCGTCGGCGTCGTGGCGGCCCCAGGCGTGGAGCAGGTCCAGGCTGGCTGTGAGCTTGGGCGTCAGCTCATACATCAGGCGCCACTCGGCGATGCGCTGTTCGTCGAAGCCCGTGCCGGCCCGGCTCTGGCCAATCAGGGAAGGCCTCGAAGAGGGCAGGTCCTGGAGACGGCGGAAGTCGAGATAGGCTGCGTCGCTCTTCAGGCGGCCGTGCTGGCTGCTGTAGAGCAGGCTCCAGCCCCGCAGGCGGTGTCGGTCATCCGAGCCCGTCGTGCGGCCGGCAAAGAAGGTCAGGCTGCCCGGCCCGGTAGTCTGCTCTCCCAGGCGCAGGCGCAGGCCGTCGACTTTCTTGTCGATGACGTTGCCATCGAGGAGGTAGTAATTGAAACGGCCCGCTTCGACTTTCAGCCGGGCCTGTTCGTGCTGCACGTAGAGTCGTCCGAGGTATAAGTGATGGTCGGCGTTCGCGTCCTTGTCGTTGCGCAGGTCTTCGAGCTGCGTGCGCAGCGACGTCTTTTCGTTGAAGTGGATGAAGGGGAAGAGGCGCAGGCGGCGCGTCGTCAGGTAAATCCGTTCATCGTGGCGGCGGACCTTATCCGGGGCCGTACGGCTGTCGGCGCGGAACTGGCCGCGGCCCCAGAGCCAGCGGTAGTCACCGTGGATGTCGACGTAGGGATACGTGTTTTTTTCCGTGACCGGGATTTCCTGATCCTCCAAAGGCGCTGTGTCATCGACCGGCCTTTCCGGGACGGCCGGCGAACTGGCAGACAGGCCGAGGGGGATGAGCACGGCCCAGGCGAGGCAGGCGGCTGTTTTCCATGGCGGGAAGGACTTCGTGTTCATGAGTATATCCTTTCACAATACTTTTTTATAAGTATATCATGCCTGAAAGTCTGCTGTATACCATACTGGTTTACAAAAAGGCACTTTCAACATGGTGTCCCAAGGGAAGACCAACCAGGAAATCGCCAAGGCCCTCAATATCGCCGAAATCACTGTCAAGAAGCGCCTGTCCCAGCTCTATCAGCGCTTCGGCGTGACCAATAGGACCGGCCTGATCCATAAATTCAAGGGCAAGGCCTGAAGGCTGTCCGTTGCGGCAGGCGGCGATGGCCTGTATAATGGAGGGAAAATAGATAGGAAAGAGGAGATCGTTTATGAAAATCAGGACGGCTACGATGGCCGATTTAGCCGCTGTGGCGGCTGTAGAGAAAGCCTGCTTCCCGCCGGCAGAAGCGGCGACGGCCGATGAATTCCGGGACCGCCTGGCCCATTATGCGGCCCATTTCTGGCTGCTCTTCGATGAAAAGGGGGACCTCGTGTCCTTCGTCGACGGCATGGTGACGGATGAACGGGATTTGACTGACGCCATGTACGCTCAGGCGGCCATGCATGACGAAAAGGGGGCCTGGCAGATGATTTTCGGCGTCAATACCCTGCCTTCGTGCCGCCGCCATGGCTATGCCGGGAAGCTCCTGGAAGCGGCCATTGCCGACGCCAGGCAGCAGGGACGACAGGGCCTGGTCCTGACCTGCAAAGACAAGCTCCTCCCGTACTATGCGAAATTCGGCTTCCAGAACGAAGGCATCAGCGCCTCCGTCCACGGCGGCGTCACCTGGTACCAGATGCGCCTGACTTTTTAAAATGAGGTTTTAAAATGAAGTGATGGTTTTAAATTTTAAACCATCCGCTAACGGCTAACTGCTAACGGCTTACAAGGGCTGTCGCATGTGCGACAAGCCCTTGTTTAATCCATGAAAAACGTGTATAATTAAAGTTAGTCTGATGATTTTTATGTATGTCGACAGGGGAGATGTGTTTGTTCATGAATAAAACGATCGTTACGTCTATTTTTGTCGTATTGGCCTTATTATTATCGACGACGTGGGACTTGCTGGCTGTCAAGATTTTGCTGACAGGCTGTCTCATGGGCTGGCTGGCCCGGACTATCGTCGCCAATTTCCAGGCCAATGCCAAAAAAGCCGCTGCCCGTAAGAAGCGGGTCCGCCGTCCGCGTGCGGCCCAGCACAGTCAGGCCAGCCGGACGAGCCAGGCCGGTGTATCCGGGCACTGAGGATGAAAAAACTGAAATCCATAAAATATAAATAATTGTCACATTGACATGTAATATGTTAAAGAGATTAAACGAAATCATAACGTTTAATCTCTTTTTTATTCTTAAAAAATATAAGTAAAACGCCGATGATGACTTAATAGTATATTTGACAGGCCCTTTTAATCGTGTTATACCGTACACATGCGCAGAAGCGAAGATGTATTTTATGGCATTCATTTTTATTTACCTTAACATCTTCAGCTCCTCCGCATAAATCCATTTGTTTTTTTTGGAGTATAGGAGGAATTTCTATGAATGGTGTTGTTTTAGTCACTTGTGCTATCGTCATCCTGGCGGTAGCCTATCGGTTCTATGGCAAGTGGCTGGCTAAGACGTGGGGCATCGACCCCAACGCCCTGACGCCGGCCCATCGCCTGGAAGATGGCCAGGATTATACGCCGTCTTCTAAGTTCACGGTCTTTGCCAATCAGTTCTCGTCCATCACCGGTGCCGGCCCTGTCACGGGCCCGATCATCGCCGCTGCCTACGGCTGGCTGCCGGCTTTCTTATGGCTCATGATCGGCGGCGTCTTCTTCGGTGCCGTCCAGGACTTCGCAGCCCTCTACGCATCCATGAAGAATGACGGCAAATCCATGGGCGTCCTCATCGAAAAGTACATCGGTACGACGGGCCGCCGCCTGTTCCTGCTCTTCTGCTGGGTCTTCAGCCTGCTGGTCATCGCCGCTTTCGGCGATATCGTCGCTACGACGTTCAACGGCTTTGCCAAGGATGGTTCCCTGGTCCTGCCCAATGCGGCAGCTGCATCCATTTCCATGCTGTTCATCTTCGTCGCCATTGCCTTTGGCCTGTTCATCAAGAAGTTCAATCCCAGTGAAAAAGTACGCTTCGTCATCGCCATCGTCCTCTTGATCGCCATGCTCTATGTCGGCATCGACCTGCCGATTTACCTGGACCGCATGACCTGGCTGTACATCATCTTCGCTTATATTTTCTTTGCTTCCATCATGCCCATGTGGCTCCTGAAACAGCCGCGTGACTACATCAGCGCCTTCCTGCTGCTCATGATGATCGCCGGCGGCGTCATCGGTATCTTCATCGCCCAGCCGACGCTGAATATGCCGGCCTTCACGTCCTTCTCGGTCGGCGGCAAGGATTTGTTCCCGATCCTGTTCATCACCATCGCCTGCGGTGCCGTTTCCGGCTTCCACAGCCTCGTTTCGTCTGGTACGTCGTCGAAGACCCTGGATAAGGAACAGGATTCGGTCTTCGTCGGCTACGGTTCCATGTGCGTCGAATCGGTCTTAGGTGTCGTTTCCCTGGTCATCGCCTGCGCTGCCGCTTCCAACGGCCATGTCGCTTCGGGCACGCCGTTCCAGATCTTCTCCGGCGCCGTCGCTGGTTTCTTCACCATGTTCGGCCTGTCCCAGACGGCAGCTGCCTGCATCATGACCATGTGCGTTTCTGCCCTGGCCCTGACGACCCTCGATGCCGTCGGCCGTATCGGTCGTATGTCCTTCCAGGAACTGTTCAGCGTCGATGAAGGACAGGAAATGAACACGATCCAGAAAATCTGCGTCAATAAGTATTTTGCTACGGTCATCACCTTGTTTTTCGGCTTCCTGCTCTGCTTAGGCGGCTACATGAACATCTGGCCTCTCTTCGGCTCGGCCAACCAGCTGCTGTCGGCCATGGTCCTCATCTGCCTGACGGTCTTCCTCAAGACGACAGGCCGCAAGAGCTTCATGCTCTACGTCCCCATGGTCGTCATGTTCTGCGTTACCATGACAGCCCTCGTCGAATCGGCTTATGCCCTGATCATCAAGATTGCCTCGGGTAACTGGTCGCTCCTCATCGAAGGATTGCAGTTCGTCCTGGCCATCGCTCTCATGGTCCTGGCCATCTCCATCGTCTACCACTGCGGGAAAGAACTCGTCCACGCCGACAACAAAACGGCACACCACGACGCCCAGCCCACGGCGACGCATTGAGGGTGTCAGCAGCTAGCAGTCAGCAGTTAGCGGTTAGCAGCTAGCAGTCAGCAGTTAGCGGTTAGCAGCTAGCAGTCAGCAGTTAGCGGTCAGCAGTTAGCAGTTAGCAGCTAGGGGTTAGCTGTTAGACACTAACGGCTACCCCCTAACGGCTAATCCCTAAAAAGGGCCTGCTGTATATGCAACAAGCCCTTTTTACTTATAAAAAAATATAATTTATAAAGTTAAATTCCTATCAAAAGCCATGGGTATAACGTTTACATTGTAAAATATGAAAGTTTCTGCTTAAAATCCCTTGACAATATACTCTGTAAAGTGTACACTCTTGGTAACGTTTCCGATAGGAAGCTATTCATTTTAGTCATCAAAGAGGTATGTTATCATGGGGTACTTAAAAAATTTGACCATCATGTGTTGTATGATATGATCGTATTGTACAACCATTCATAAGGACAATACAATACGAAACCTATTCATCCAGAGCAGCTGAGGGACTGGCCCGATGACGCTGCGGCAACCTACGTAGGTAAGGTGCCAATTCCAGCAGGAAATAACCTGGCAGATGAAGTCATGGGCATACGTCTATTTATAGCGCCATCTGCATCAGCAGGCGGCGCTTTTCTTTTTGCCAAAAAGGAGCTGAGTACATGGAGCATGTGGCAACGTATTTGACAGAGCTGATCGGCAACACGCCGCTCTTGGAACTGACTCATTGGCAGGCTCGGCACGGCCTCAAGGCCCGCGTCCTGGCCAAGCTGGAGTACATGAACCCCTTGGGCAGCGTCAAGGACCGCGTAGCGGCAGCCATGATCGACGAAGGGATACGGCAGGGGAAGATCAACAAAGATACGGTCATCATCGAACCGACGAGCGGCAATACAGGCATCGGCCTGGCCCTGGTCGCCGCCGTGAAGGGCCTGCACCTGATCTTGACCATGCCCGATACGATGAGCCTGGAACGGCGTAAGATCGTGTCAGCCCTGGGGGCGGAAATCGTGCTGACACCGGGCATCGAGGGGATGCGCGGCAGCATCGGCAAAGCTGAAGAATTGAGGGATTCTTACGGCAATGCCTTCATTCCCCAGCAGTTCGACAATCCGGCCAATCCAGCCATCCACCGCCAGACGACGGCGGAAGAAATCTGGCGCGACACGGACGGCAAGGTAGATATCTTCATTTCGTCCGTCGGCACAGGCGGCACCATTACCGGTACGGCCCAGGGCCTGAAAGGCCATAAGCCGGACGTCCAGATCGTCGCCGTTGAGCCGAAAGATTCCGCTGTCCTGCACGGAGGCCGGCCGGGCCCGCACGCCATTCAGGGGATTGGCGCCGGGTTCATCCCGAAAGTTTTGGATATGTCTCTCGTAGATGATGTGATCGACGTATCCAATGAGGACGCCTACGGCCGGGCCAGAGAAGTCGCCAAGACCGACGGCCTTTTGGTCGGCATTTCGTCCGGTGCGTCGCTTCAGGCAGCCCTGGAACTGGCCAGCCGGCCGGAAAACGAAGGCAAGACCATCGTCGTCCTCCTGCCGGACGGCGGCGAACGCTATTTATCGACGGCTTTATTTGAGGGGTAAGGAATCTAAGCCGGTATAGAGGGGGAAAGAAAATGAACAAGAAGCGCATCATAGCTATACTGGCTTTTTCGGCGGCACTCGCCGTCGCTGGGGCCTTGGCTGGCTGCGGACGCAGTGATACAACCGAGGGCGGCGGCACGATGACGCTGACCAATGTCTCGTATGATCCAACCCGTGAGTTATATAAAGAATACAATGAATTATTCCAGCAGCACTATCGTGAGACGACAGGCAAGGATATCCGCATCATCCAGTCCCATGGCGGATCGGGCAGTCAGGCCCGGTCGGTCATCGAAGGCAGCAAGGCCGATGTCGTGACCCTGGCCCTGGCCCACGATGTGTCGCTCATCGAAAGGGCCGGCCTCATCCATGAAGGCTGGCAGGGGGATTTCGCCAACGATTCGGCGCCGTACACGTCGACCATCGTCTTCCTGGTCCGCAAGGGGAACCCGAAAGGGATACGTGACTGGGACGACCTGGTAAAGCCCGGCGTGAGCGTCATTACGCCGGACCCGAAGAGCAGCGGCGGCGCCTGCTGGAACTTCCTGGCCGCCTGGAGCTGGGGCCTTGACCATTTCGGGGGAAATGAAATCAAGACCCGGGCCTTCATGACCGACTTGTACCGCAATGTGACGGTCATGGATTCCGGCGCCCGCGGCTCGACGACGACCTTTGTCGAAAACGGACAAGGTGACGTCCTTATCGCTTGGGAAAACGAAGCGCTTTATTCGATGCGCGAATATCCCGATAAGTTCGACCTCGTCGTGCCCAGCATCAGTATCCTGGCCCAGCCCAGCGTGGCTGTCGTCGACCGCCTGGCCCGGCGCAAGGGTCATGAAGAGGCGGCTCATGAATACCTGGCCTACCTCTATTCCGATGAGGCCCAGGAACTGGCCGCCAAGAACGGTTTCCGGCCGTCTAATCCGGATATCCTCCGGCGTTATGCCGACCGCTTCGATCTCAAGGTCAAGCTGACCAAGATCAGCGACTTCGGCGGCTGGGAGGCTGCGTATGTTAAATTTTTCAACGACGACGCCTTGTTCGATAAGATCATGGCCGACGTCAACGGCGATGCATAGGAGGGGAGCCGGATGAAACACTTTTTTGCCCGTTCCGGCGGGCGCAATCAGATTATTCCCGGCTTCGGCCTGTCCATGGGCATGACCCTTACCATGTTGTCCCTGCTCATCCTCATCCCGCTGGCGTCGGTCCTGGCGCACTCCCTGCAGCTGACGGCCAATGACTATGCCAAGCTCATCACCAACAGCGGCATCCGCAACGCCTTCATCACCAGCATTTCCTGTTCTGTCCTGGCGGCTTTGGTCAACTGCGTCTTTGGCTTCATCCTGGCCTGGGTCCTGGTCCGCTACGATTTCTTCGGGAAACGTCTCCTGAACGGCGTCATCGAACTGCCCTTTGCCTTGCCGACGGCTGTCGCCGGCATCACCCTTTCCAAGCTCTATTCCGATACGGGCTTCTTCGGCAGTTTCTTTGCCAGCTATGGCATCCAGATCGCCTATACCAAGATCGGCCTGACCATCGCCATGGTCTTCGTCGGCATCCCGTTCGTCGTCCGCTCGATCCAGCCGGTCCTGGAGAAGCTCGACCCGACGTATGAAGAAGCGGGCAGCATGCTCGGCGCGTCGCAGTTCACCATTTTCCGGCGCATCATCTTCCCGGAACTGCGGCCGGCCCTGTTGACGGGCTTCGGCCTGGCTTTTGCCCGGGGCCTCGGCGAATACGGCAGCGTCATCTACATTTCCGGCAACAGTGCCAAGCATCATACGCAGGTCGTTTCTTACGTCATCATGCAGAAGCTCAATTACGTCGATTACGCCAGCGCCACGGCCATTGCCCTGGCCATGCTGGTCATCGCCTTTGTCACACTGTTTTCTATCAATATGATCCAGGTCCATCAGGCCCGGCGCGTCCAGTAGAGGAGGGGAGCCATTATGAAACACAGTAAGACAGAAATCGCCTTGCTCACGATCAGCGTCGTCTTCGTCGTGGTCATGCTCATCGTCCCCCTCGTGTCGGTCCTCACCAACTCGCTGGCCGAAGGCTGGGACTTCTACGTACAGGCCCTGACGACGCCATACGTCCTGTCGGCCCTGCGCCTGACCCTGATCGCCACGGTCGCCGCCGTCATCGTCAATACTATCGTCGGCCTCGGTGCGGCCTGGGCTATTTCCAAATTCGACTTCCGGGGCAAGCATTTCCTGACGACCCTCATCGATATACCCTTTTCCATCTCACCGGTCATCGCCGGCCTGGCCTTCATCATGACTTTCGGCCGCATGGGCTGGATCGGTCAGTGGATCGAAGTCCTCAACGACTACTGGGGGACGGATATCCAGATCGTCTTTGCCGTTCCCGGCGTCATCTTGGCGACGATTTTCGTTACCTTTCCCTTCGTCTTCCGGGAAATTATCCCCGTCTTCAGCACCAAAGGGCGCGATGAAGAGGAAGCGGCGGCCCTCATGGGAGCCAGCGGCTGGACGATTTTCTTCCGCATCACCCTGCCGCAGATCAAATGGGCCCTGCTCTACGGCATCGTCCTCTGCACGGCCCGGGCGCTGGGCGAATTCGGTGCCGTCAGCGCCTTGTCGAAACTGCGCGGCGAGACTTTTACGCTGCCCCTGGAAATCGACGCCCTCTACCAATCGGGGTCGGCCGATGCCATTACGGCGGCCTTTGCCGTATCGTCACTGCTCGTCTTATTAGCCATCATCGTCCTGCTGCTCCGGACTTTCCTCGAAGCCAAGGCCGATAAAACGTCATAAAGGAGGTGAAGCTCATGTACGTCGAAATGAAACACATCGAAAAGAATTACGGATCCTTCCACGCGTCGCGCGACGTTTCCTTTGGCATCGACAAGGGCAAGCTCGTCGCTCTCCTCGGTCCCAGCGGCAGCGGCAAGACAACGATCCTGCGCATGCTGGCCGGCCTGGAGAATCCCAACAGCGGCGACATCTTCATCGACGGCCGCCGGGTCAACGACATTCCCGCTGCCAAGCGGGGCATCGGCTTCGTCTTCCAGAACTACGCTTTGTTCCGCTATATGACCGTCTACGACAACGTCGCCTTCGGCCTGGAAATCCAGAAGCGGCCGAAAGAGGAGATACGCCAGCGCGTATTGGAGATGATCGACCTCGTCGGCCTGTCGGGCATGGAAAAGCGCTATCCCAACCAGCTCTCCGGCGGCCAGCGCCAGCGCGTGGCCTTTGCCCGGGCCCTGGCGCCGAATCCCCAGGTCCTGCTCCTGGATGAACCTTTTGCCGCCATCGACGCCAAGGTCCGTCAGGAACTGCGCAACTGGCTCAAGGATACGATCCACCGCGTCGGCATTACCAGCATCTTCGTCACCCACGACCAGGACGAAGCCGTCGAAGTGGCCGATGAAATCATCATCACCAACCACGGCCATATCGAACAGGTCGGGACACCGCTGGATATTTACCGCCAGCCCAGGACGCCCTTTGTGGCTCAATTTATCGGAACTCCAGTTGTCATCGACAACTGCAACATCCTCACGGGATTCCTGCAAGTCGGCGCAGGCAAACAAGCCATCGTCCGGCCGGAGTTCCTCAAGATTTACAAACACGGCACGATGAAGCAGTATATCAGCGCTGCTGAAGAAGGGACGGTCGAAGCCGTCGTCTTCCGCGGCAGCCACCTCGACGTGACCGTCCGCATCAAGGGCCTGGCCATCCACGGCGAATATTCCTTCGACGACCCGCCGCTGTCTGTCGGCGAGACCGTCCAGGTCCTCATTTACCGCTTGTACGTCCTCGACGGCGACAAGACGTATTTAAAAGAAAACAGCGCCATGACCTCGGCCGACGTTTTCTATATTTAACGAAGGAGTCTATGTTATGCAGATTACCAGCGAGAAGATCATCCATACGGATGTCCTCATCATCGGCGGCGGGACGGCCGGCTGTTATGCCGCCCTGACCCTCCGCAGCCTGTCTGATGCATCCGTGATCATCGCCGAAAAGGCCGATATCCGCCGCAGCGGCTGTCTGGCAGCCGGCGTCAATGCCCTCAACGCCTATATCACCAAGGGCCATACGCCGCAGTTCTACGTCGACTACGCCAAGAAAGACGCAGCCGGCATCGTCCGGGAAGACTTGCTCCTCACCATGTCCGAAGGCCTCAACGAAGTCACCAGGAAGCTGGAAGACCTGGGACTGGTCATCTTGAAGGACGAAAAAGGAGAATACGTCGCCCGCGGCACGCGCAACATCAAGATCAATGGCGAAAATATCAAGACCATCCTGGCCGACGCCGTCAAGAAGCTCGATGGCGTCCAGGTCATCAATCATCTGAATATTACCGACTACATCGTCCGCGACAATACCATTGCCGGCGCCCTGGGCTTCGATATGCGCACGGGCACGGCCTATGAAATCCGGGCCAAAGCCGTCCTCTGTGCCACAGGCGGCGCAGCCGGCCTCTACCGGCCCAACAATCCCGGTTTTTCCCGGCACAAGATGTGGTACTGTCCCTTCAACACCGGTGCCGGCTATGCCATGGGCATCCGGGCCGGGGCTGAGATGACGACCTTTGAAATGCGCTTCATCGCTCTGCGCTGTAAGGATACCATCGCGCCGACAGGGACTATCGCCCAGGGCGTCGGGGCCAAGCAGGTCAACGCCCGCGGTGACGTATATGAACAGAAATACGGCCTGACTACGTCCCAGCGCCTGTACGGCACGGTCCGGGAAACGCTGGACGGCAACGGTCCCTGTTATCTCCGCACGGAAGGCATCACGCCGGCCCAGGACGAATCGCTCCTCAAGGCCTACCTCAACATGGCGCCGAGCCAGACTTTGAAATGGATCGAGTCGGGGAAATTGCCGAGTCAGCAGAACGTCGAAATCGAAGGGACCGAACCGTACGTCGTCGGCGGCCATACGGCCAGCGGCTACTGGGTCGACACGAACCGCCAGACGACGATCCGCCACCTCTATGCGGCTGGCGACGTCGCCGGCGGCTGTCCGCAGAAATACGTCACCGGTGCCTTGGTCGAAGGGGAAATCGCCGCCAAGGATATGGTCCGCCAGGGCCTGAGCGATGTATCCGGCCTCGATGAAGCCCAGGAAAAGGCCATCCTCGCCGAAAAGGTAGCCGAATACAACGCCGCCCTCGGTGAGACGGACAGCTTCTTCACTGTGGAACAGCTGGAAGAAGCCATGCAGAAAGTCATGGATACCTACGCCGGCGGCATCGGCAGCCATTACCAGTACAACGAAAAGCAGCTGGCCCTGGCCGATGAAAAGATCGACCAGCTCATGGAACTGGCCGCCCACGTCGGCGCCAGCGATTACCATGAACTGCTCTTCGTCTACGAACTGCGCGAACGGCTGACGGTCTGCAAGGTCCTCATCGCCCACCTGCGGGCCCGTAAGGAAACGCGGTGGCATTCCTTTGCGGAAAACCTCGATTATCCGGAACTGCGTGCGGATTGGCTGAAATACGTCAACTCCCGCATGGACGAAGACGGCCAGGTCCACATGATCTACCGCGATTTAGTACCAGGAGGGGAAACTTATGAGCATACGCATTAAGCAGGAACGCTGTATCGGCTGCGGCCAGTGCATCGACGTCTGCCCGGGCAGCCTCATCGACCGCAACGGCCAGGGCAAGGCCTGGATGCATTATCCCAAGGACTGCTGGGGCTGTGTATCCTGCGTCAAAGTCTGCCCGGTCCAGGCCATCGACTTCTACCTCGGCGCCGATATGGGCGGCCGCGGCAGCACGATGAACGTCACTGCTGACGGCCACTACCTGCATTGGCATATCCATAAGGCCGACGGCAGTGAAAAGACCATCACCGTCGACCGCAAACAGGCGAATTCATATTAATTAGTTTGCCGTTTGTAGTAGCGAGTTTGTAGTAAAAGAGCACCCATTACGGCAAGCTACAAACTACGAACTGGAAACTGCATTTTATCAATAGGGGGATTCATATTATGTGTGCATTATCGCATCTCGACAAGTTAGAGGCCGAAGCGATTTACATCATCCGCGAAGTCGCTGCGGAATGTGAAAAGCCGGTCATGCTCTATTCCATCGGCAAGGACAGTTCTGTCATGCTTTACCTGGCCCGGAAGGCCTTTTATCCGGAAAAGCCGCCTTTCCCGTTCCTCCATGTCAATACGACGTGGAAGTTCAAGGAAATGATCCGCTTCCGCGATGAAACCATGAAGAAGTACAGCCTGCAGCTCATTGAATACATCAACCAGGAAGGCGTCAAACAGGGCGTCAATCCTTTCGATTACGGCGCAGCCTATACGGACATCATGAAGACCCAGGCCCTCAAGCAGGCCCTGCACAAATACGGCTTCACCGCTGCTTTTGGCGGCGGCCGCCGGGACGAAGAAAAATCCCGCGCCAAAGAACGTATCTTTTCCTTCCGCAATGAAGCCCAGGCCTGGGACCCGAAGAACCAGCGCCCGGAAATGTGGAAGCTCTATAATACGCACATCCATAAAGGCGAAAGCATGCGCGTATTCCCTATTTCCAACTGGACGGAAAAAGATATCTGGCAGTACATCAAACGGGAAAACATCGACATCGTCTCTTTGTACTTTGCCAAGGAACGGCCCTGCGTCTATCGTGACGGCAACATCATCATGGTCGACGACGACCGCATGCGCCTCAAGCCGGGAGAAGAAATCATGCACAAGAAGATCCGCTTCCGGACCTTGGGCTGCTATCCTTTGACAGGGGGCATCGAATCCGATGCCGATACGCTGGATGCCATCATCGATGAAACGCTGAGCGCCGTATCGTCGGAACGGACGAGCCGCGTCATCGATAATGAAGCAGCTGGCAGCATGGAACGCAGAAAGAGAGAGGGGTATTTCTAAAATGGATAGAAACGGAAACGGCTTGTTAAAATTTATTACCTGCGGCAGCGTCGATGACGGCAAATCGACACTCATCGGTCATTTGCTCTATGACGCCAAATTGCTCTACGCCGACCAGAAGAAGGCCCTGGAACTGGAAAGCAAGGTCGGCAGCCGCGGCGGGGCCATCGACTACTCGCTGCTCCTGGACGGCCTCATGGCAGAACGGGAACAGGGCATTACCATCGACGTAGCCTATCGCTATTTCAGCACGGACAACCGCAGCTTCATCGTCGCCGACACGCCGGGCCATGAAGAATATACGCGCAACATGGCCGTCGGCGCTTCCTTTGCCGACTTGGCCATCATCCTCATCGACGCCACCAAGGGCGTCCTGGTCCAGACCCGCCGCCATGCCCGCATCTGCGCTCTCATGGGGATCCGCTACTTCATCTTCGCCATCAACAAGATGGACCTGGCCGGCTACAGCCAGGAACGTTTTGAAGAAATCAAGGCCCAGATCGCCAAGCTCCGCGACGAATTGGAACTGGCCAACGTCATCCTCATCCCCGTCTCGGCGACGGAAGGGGACAACGTCACCAAGGCGTCGGCCAATATGCCCTGGTACCAGGGGCCGACCATCCTCGACTATCTGGAAACGGTCAACGTCGAAGAAGACAAAGAAGAAGGCTTTTACCTGCCCATCCAGCGCGTCTGCCGCCCGAACCACACCTTCCGCGGTTTCCAGGGCCAGATCGAAAGCGGCGCCTTGGCCGTCGGCGATACGATTACGACCCTGCCCAGCAAGGAAGAAGCTAAGGTCAAATCCATCCTCATCGGCTTCGATACCGTTGATTCGGCCGTCAAAGGCCAGCCGGTCAACGTCCAGCTCGACCGCGAAGTCGACGTATCCCGGGGCTGCGTCTTTACCAAGGGGACGGACGTCGCCCTGAGTCAGCGCATTACAGCGACCATGCTCTGGATGGATGACCAGGACCTGGCCGTCGGCAAAGAATACGTAGTCAAATTGGGGACCAAGGAAATCGTCGGCGTCCTCACTGATATCGACTACACCATCGACGTCAATACAGGCGAAAAGAAACGCGCTTCGAGCCTTACGAAGAACGAAATCGCCGTCTGCACGCTCTTCTTGCAGGAACCGATTGTCGTCGATACCTTCAGCCATCACAAGGTCCTGGGCGAACTCATCCTCATCGACCGCGTCACCAATATGACCTCGGCCTGCGGCGTCGTCATCGACGTTAACGATACCAACGCCGACCACACCTTCGTCAACGGCTCCCTGAAGGCTCGCGGCGACGTCTTTGAAGACTTCTTCTACGGCATGCAGAGCCTCAATATCACCAAGGCCAAACCGGCCTTCCACCAGTACCACATCGGCGATACGATCCCGACGAAAGGCGAAACCTATGCCTATCCGGATAACTTCGACATCCTCATCCTCCGCGACAAGGTTGCCGTCGAAATCCGCGATGCCAAAGTCGCCAACATCCTGGCCCTCGATGGCTATGCCTATACAGAACAGCCTTTAGTCAACGGCCGCGGCTTTGCCATCAACGTCCATTCGCCGCAGGAATTCGCTGCCTTCAAGGCGGACTACGCCAAGGCC
This sequence comes from Megasphaera indica, assembly GCF_046614755.1. Classification (NCBI taxonomy): domain Bacteria; kingdom Bacillati; phylum Bacillota; class Negativicutes; order Veillonellales; family Veillonellaceae; genus Megasphaera; species Megasphaera indica. Next base: position 94,044 of record NZ_JBKKJR010000002.1, on the reverse strand, counting down.
GGGGAAAACTCCGATGCCGAACTCTTCGACAAGTGGATGACTTTTGAAACGTATCGCAAGATTAAATTCCACAACGATTTTGAATGATTATTAACACTCAAAAAGAGGCTGTCTTCAGGCGACAGCCTCTTTTTCTGTATGCAAAGACAGCATGGACTACCTGTAATAAGTTACAGTGTTATGATGAGTCATAGGACCTGAAAAGAAAAGATTATGGGAAAAAGTATGATGTATTTAAATTCCTCAACGATAACGATTTTAGATGATAAAAAAGCATAGTATTTAGAAAAAAATGAAAAAACTGTTGCTACGGCAACGGTTTTTTTCTTCTCCCGCTGTTATCATAAAATCAACGAGGCGGCTTATGATGTCGTCACGGTGTATGTGAAAAAAAGTATTTGTTTATTAATCATATTTCTCATTTATATTTTTTGGAAAGAGGGTAACAGCATGGGCTATCAATTAAATGCAGATGCATTGGGCACGGTCTTTGCCAAATGGTCGGATACGTATGACATTTACGCTCCGAAACTGTTTGCCGGCACGGGACGTTCTTCGATGCAGGATATCGTACGCTATGGCAAGATCACCAAACCGGAAGAAATCGTTTGGGACAAACGGTCCGACTACTCGGCAAAAGACGTTTTATTGCCCGTTTGCCAGACGTTGTTCTATTTCAATGAAAATACCGTCACCGAAGCCGAAGCCCCGGAAAAGGGTGCCATCATTTTGCTGCGCAGTTGCGACTTGCACGCCATCAAGCGCTTCGACTACATGTACCTCCAGAACGGTCCGGAAGACTATTATTACAAACGCGTCCGCGACCGCGTCAAATTCGTCCTCATGGGCTGCAGCCAGGAATTCGACAACTGCTTCTGCGTTTCCATGGGCACCAATACCAGCGATAACTACGATGTCGCCTTGAACGTCAAAGACGGCCAGTATTTCCTCGATGTCAAAGATGACGTCCTTGGGAAAGCTGTCAGCGAAGCCAAGGCACCGGAAGTCGACGTCGTCCCGGATCATGTGACGGAAAACAAGCTCCAGGTACACATTCCGGAAAACCTCTCGTCGGCTATCGCCAAATCCCACGTATGGGATGAATACGACAAGCGCTGCATCAAATGCGGCCGCTGCACCCTGGCCTGTCCGACCTGTACCTGCTGGTCCATGCAGGATGTGTTCTTCACGGAAGACCATAAAGCCGGTGAACGCCGCCGCGTACAGACGTCCTGTATGTTCGACGACTATACCCTGGTTGCCGGTGGCCTTTGCTTCCGCAAGAAGGCGGGCGAACGGATGCGCTTCAAAGTGCTCCATAAGACGCTGGAATTCAAACAGCGTTCCGGTTTCCAGATGTGCGTAGGCTGCGGCCGCTGCGATGCCATCTGTCCGGAATACATTTCGCTCAGCCATTGCATCAATGTCAAACTGCCGGAAGGCATGAAGGAGGTCACAGAGAATGAATAACGAATATTTACCGTTCCGTTCGGAAATCTTAGAAGTCATTAAACATGCTGATGTGGAATATACCTTCCGTATGTCCTATGACCGCGGCAAAGAACATCCGGTCAAACCGGGCCAGTTCTTTGAAATCTCTATCCCGAAATACGGTGAAGCGCCCATTTCCGTCAGCGGCATTACCGACCATTCCCTGGATTTCACCATCCGTAAAGTCGGCAGCCTGACCGATGAAATCTTTGAAAACTATGTCGGCGGCCACTTCTTCATGCGCGGGCCTTATGGCAACGGTTTCGACGTCAATATGTTCAAAGGCAAGGAAATCGTCCTGGTCACAGGCGGCTCCGGCTTGTCCCCGGTCCACGGCGTCATCGACTACTTCGCCGACCACATGGACGAATGCAAGAGCCTGACTGTCATCTCCGGTTTCAAATCGCCGGCAGATATCCTCTTCAAAGCAGACCTCAAGCGCTGGATTGAAGACGGCATGAACTTCATCTGCACCGTCGACAAGGCTCCGGAAGAAGGGGATTACGACGGCCATGTCGGCTTGGTCACCCAGTATATCCCGGAACTGCCCCTCAAGGACTTCGACAACGCCATCGCCGTCGTCGTCGGTCCGCCGATGATGATCAAGTTCTCCATCCAGGAATTGATTAAACTCGGTTTCGATGAAGAAAAAATCTGGCTCTCTGAATCGCGCAAAATGTGCTGCGGTCTCGGCAAATGTGGCCACTGCCGCATTGGCAAAGTCTACGTCTGCCAGGACGGGCCGGTATTCAAATACACCGAACTTCGTACATTGATCGACTAGGAGGCTGATACATTATGGATATGAATTGCGGTAAGTTAAAGAAATACGCTTTCCGGGTAACAAAAAATCGTAATATGGCTTCAGCTCGTGTACGTGTACCCGGCGGTTCCCTGAATGCCAAGGTCCTGGGTCAGGTCCAGCATATTGCCGAAACGTACGGCAATGGCGAAATCCATCTGACCATCCGTCAGGGCTTTGAAATCATGGGGATTCCCTTTGAAAAAGTTGAAGAAGTAAAGAAGGCTCTCCAGCCGATCATCGATGAACTCGACATCAATCAGAGCGAACGAGGCGCTGGCTTTGAAGCGTCCGGTACCCGAAATGTCATGGCCTGCGTCGGCAACCGCGTCTGCCCCTTTGGCAACTACGATACGACGGCCCTGGCGAAACGGATCGAAAAGGCTATTTTCCCGAACGACCTGCACGTCAAAGTTGCCCTTACAGGCTGTCCCAACGACTGCGACAAAATCCGCATGCATGACTTCGGCGTCATGGGCATGACGGAACCTCAGTTCGATGCCAGCCGCTGCGTCAGCTGCGGCATGTGCGTCCGCAAGTGTAAACAGCTCTCTGTCGAAGCCTTGCAGATGAAGAATTTCCGTCCTGTCCGCAATGTCGAAAAATGCATTGGCTGCGGCGTCTGTGTCTGGGCCTGCCCGAACCGTGCCTGGACGCGCAGCAAGGAACAGTATTTCCGTATCACCCTTTTGGGCCGTACAGGCAAAAAGAACCCGCGCATGGGCGTCGATTTCATCAAATGGGCTGATGAAGACAGCGTCGTGAAGATCATCTCCAACGTCTATGCTTTTGCCAAGAAATATATCGACCCGACCGCTCCGGGTGGCAAGGAACATATCGGCTACATGGTAGACCGTACGGGTCCGGAAGAATTCATCAAGTTCATCCTCCAGGACGTCCATCTGCCGAAAAAAGCGGAAATCTACCGTCCTCTCAACTGGTCCGGTATCCGCTATGTCGGCTTGAAATCGGAACCGTTCTACGTCGGCAAAGACGTAAATCCGGCCGATCTGGATGTATTCCAGAAACCGTTGCCGCTGAAATAAGGAGGAGCCTATGTACAACGACGAATACGCTGCGACCGCGGCCGGGGCAGCTGCGAAAGTAGGCCTCTTGAAGAAGAATCCCCTGGGATACTTCCTGTTGTCGGCCTTAGCCGGTGCCTATATCGGCTTTGGCATCCTCCTGTCCTTTACGGTCAGCGGTACCTTGGGCGCCATTCCCATGACTAAGATCGCCATGGGCCTGTCCTTCGGCATCGCCCTGAGCCTGGTCATCATCGCCGGGGCGGAACTGTTCACGGGTAACGCCTTCGTCCTCTACAATGGCTGGCGGTCGAAGACGGTCACTTTGACGGACGTCATCCGCCTGTGGGTCGTCTGTTACCTGGGCAACTGGTTCGGCGCCATCGTCCTGTCCCTGCTCTTCTATGGTGCTGCCGGCACGGCTGGCGGCGTCGGCCAGGCTTTGGCCAATGCCGCTGCCATGAAGATGAGCCTGCCGCCGCTGGTCCTCTTCCTCAGAGGTATCCTCTGTAACGTCCTGGTCTGCCTGGCCGTCTGGTGCGGCTTCCGCTGCAAATCGGACAGCGGCAAACTGATCATGGTCTTCTGGTGCCTCTACGCCTTCTTTACCTGTGGCTTTGAACACAGCGTAGCCAACATGACCGTCCTGACCCTGGGCCTGCTGAATCCCGCCGGTACGGCCGTCAGCGTCGGCGGTTACCTCTACAACCTGTTCATGGTCACCTTGGGCAACATCGTCGGTGCCGTCCTCTTCCTGTCCATTCCCTACGGCATCGCAGCCAAAAAAGATTAGTGGCTCGTGCTCGTGGCTCTCCTATAAGGAGAGCTGTCAGCGAAGCTGACTGAGAGGTTGCTCTTTCTTTAGAGTAGTCCGTGAATTGTAGGGGCGACCACGTGGGGCGCCCGTCAGGGATGATAGGACATATCCCGGAGCGGGCTCGCCACGTGTGAGCCCCTACAGAAAAAAAGAGGCTGTCGCATTAAGACAGCCTCTTTTTACGTTGATCGTAGGTCGTATGGAATTAAAAATATCAACTCATCGCGATGAACGATGAACTGTGAACGAAAAAACTTTTAAGTTTAAGAGACCTCACACGATGGTTTTTGCCATCATGCGAGGTCCCTTTGCCTTATAGTTTGTAGCACAGAGCTTGTAGTTTGCAGAGAAAACCTTTAAATTTAAAGCCATCTGCTAACCCCTAGCTACTAACTGCTAACCACTAAAAAAGGCGCTGTCTTCATGTGACAGCGCCTTTTTTCAATACAGCGTCACCCGCTGCTGGTTTATTTCGATGAGGCCTTCGTCTTTCATGTGAGCCAGTTCCCTGGCGACAGCCGTGCGGTCGGCACAGAGATAGTCGGCCAGCTGGGTCCGGGTCATGGGGATGGTGAAGGTCTGGCTGCCGGCCTGTTCAGACTGGAATGAGAAGTAGGTCAATAGTTTCTTGCGCAGCTTCTTCTTGGAAACGACTTCTAGTTTGGCCAGCAGCTGGGCATTCTTGTCAGCCATGAGATGCAGCATGTTCTCAATGAGCTGGTGATGGAAGGGACAGGCATTGGTACAGATGTGCAGGACCTTCTGGAAGGGGAGGACCAGGAACTGCGTGTTCTTGACGGCTTGGAAGGTTACGATGGATTGCAGGATTGTGCCGCAGACGAAGGTTTCGCCAAAGAGGCCGCCGCTGCGGATGACGGCCAGGACGGCTTTGTCGCCCCAGCGGTCTTCATGGATCATATGGACTTCGCCGCTGAGGACGATGCCGATGTAATTCACTTCATCCTGGGCCAGGACGAGGAATTCCCCTTTGCGGACTGTCCGGACCCGTGCACCCAGGCAGGTGAGCATGGCCTTCCTTTTTTCCTGGCTGATGCCGGAAAATAAGGGAAGGTCATCGGACAGGACCACCGAGAAATCAGACATGAGAAGGCCTCCTTAATACCGACGATAGAGGCCGACGACTTTGCCTAAGATTTGGCAATCCCGGGTATAAATCGGTTCATATTCATCATTTTCCGGCTGCAGGCGGATCGTGTCGGCTTCGTGGAAGTAGCGCTTGACCGTCGCTTCTTCGCCGATGAGGGCGACGACGATTTCGCCGTTTTCTGCCGTTTCCTGGCGGCGGACGATGAGCTGGTCGCCTTCGAGGATGCCGGCGTTCTTCATGCTGTCCCCTTGGACGACGAGCATGAAGCAGTCGTCATTGCCGATGAAGTCCGCCGGGAAGGGGTAGACGTCTTCGACACATTCTTCAGCAAAGATGGGGGCACCGGCCCGGACCTGGCCGACCAGGGGCAGGGGGACGATTTTCTTGGACCGCCACGAACCTTCGTCGAGGAGTTCGATGGTCCGGTTCTTGGCCGGGTCGCGGCGGATATAGCCCAGATCTTCCAGGCGGTGGAGATAGCCGTGGACCGTCGACGTCGAGCTCAGGCCGACTTCCTTGCAGATTTCCCGTACCGACGGGGGATAGCCGAATTTATGGACACACGTGCGGATGTATTCTAATATTTGTTTTTGACGGGTCGTCAGCATTTTTTCATTATTAATCATATATATCACTCCAGTCTTGGAAAGTTATAGCAATTCCAGTATAAGCTACCTTCATTATACCGAAATTCATAAAAAAAATCAAACGTTTGTTCAAAATATCTTGACAGGAACAACCGTTCGACGATATAATAAAACCATCGACGAACGGTTGTTCTAAGAAAATTCGTTCCAGGAACGTTCGTTTCAAAGTCAGGAGTGATTGCCATGAAATATGTCATCTTGGCCATATTGGCCCTCTTTATGTGTACGCAGATCGGCTGGAGTTACCAGTCTTCGCAGGAATTCATTTCCGTCGCCGTCGAACCGGGGCAGACCGTCTGGCAGCTGGCTTCGGTTACAGCCGGTGATGATACGGATGTGCGTGAAGTCATGGATTCGATTTTAAAAGAAAACGGCCTGACCGGCACCAGTGACATCCGTCCGGGCCAGGTCCTGCGCCTGCCGGTAGCCCCAGGCCGGGCCGAACAGGTGCGGACGGTGCTGGCCCGGCAGCTGGTGGATTAGTGAGGGTGAGAATCTTCGGTAATCTTTAAAATCGGGCTGTCGATGAGGCGGTCGGCTTCGTCGATGTAGCGGCGCACGATGGCCTGGGACTTATGCCGGGTCTGGCGCATGATCTGCCGTTCTTCGACGTGATGCTGGGCCGCCGACGTGGCAAAGCCGTGGCGCAGGCTGTGGGCGCCGTAGTCGTCGGGATTCATGCCCATGAGCCCGGCATAGTGCTTGACGATGAGGGCGATAGATTTATCGGAAATCCGGGTCTTACGGACATGATGCCCCTTCGTCAATCCCCGGAAGACCGGACCTGTCGTGATGCCGCTGACATCGAGCCATTTCTGCAAGGCCGTGACGGCACAGAGGTCCTTGTCTTTGACCATGGGGATGGCAATCATCTGGCCCTGGTCGAACTGGTCCGTCTTCGATTTGCGCAGGGTAATGAGCAGGCCCAGGCGGGTGAACTTCAGGTCTTCCACGTCGATGCCGGCCAGTTCTGACCGGCGCAGGGCCCCGTAGAAGCCGACCAGCAGGATGGCCTTGTCGCGGACCTGCTGGATTTCGTCGCCTTCAAGATAGGTCAGCATTTCCTTGATGTCGTCGAAGAGAATCGGTGCCTTGCCGTGCTGGATGGTTCCTTTCATGCGCTTGATGCCCCGCAGGGCGTTTTTGACGATGGGGTAGCGGCAGGGATTCTCTTTGAGACCGGCGGCGTCGAAATTCTCGGTCAGGGCACTGATGCGCCGGGCGATGGTATTGGCCTTGGCGTTGTCGGCCAGGTCGTTGATGTAATTGACGATGGTTTCCGGTTCGGCCGGGAATGACGACAGCTGGTGATAGCTGCACCAGTCGCAGAAATCGTTCCAGTCCGACCGGTAGGCATCGACGGTATTGGCGGCCCGTGCCGTATACAGGCTCTGACGGGCTTTATTGGATAATTTATCATTCTGGGCAATGGCTTCACTGCGGCCGATAAAAAAATTCGGCGCATCCGGTATTTTTGTCATATTCAAACCTCCTTTGGGCAGTTTACAAAAAAACACTTGTGAATCTGCCCTTTTTAGGTATACAATAGAATTATCAAGGGTGAGAGAAGGGGATATCTATGGCTATTCGCAATGGGCCTTTATGGGATAAAGTGATAAAAGGCGCCGTCTGCCTGGGCTTATTCCTGGCTTTTTGGAGCGTCCAGTGGGTCATCCCCGACTTCTATCAGGAACTGTTCCGCCTGAGCCTGGCCGGTGATGTCGACGTCCTCATCGATTATATTTCATCTTTCGGCATCTATGCGGCCCTCATCAGTATCTTCATGATTACCGTCACCGATATGACCGGTCTGCCGTCGATTCCCTTTCTGACCGTCAACGGAGCCATCTTCGGCCTCGTGCCGGGCCTTATCATTTCCTGGATTGGCGAAGTCCTGGGGACGGAACTGAGCTTCCTCATCTTGCGGACGGTCCTGCGCCGCCAGGCCCTCCACGTCATCTCCCGCCATCACTTGCGGAATCAGCTCGATAAATACAGCCGCTTCTCGACGCTGGCCATGGCCCGGTCCATTCCGTATATCCCCAACGTCCCCTTTACGGCTATCGCCGCCGTCAGCCACCTCAGCCAGAAAGACCACTTCCTGGCGACGGCTGTCGGCAAGGTCCCGCGGGTCGTCATCGAAGTCCTTTTAGGCCATGACCTCATCCACCTCGGCCAGCACAGCGGACGGCTGATGTTCTGGGTCATCCTGACGGTCCTGATCTGCTACTGCTGGCACCGCCATCAGCAGGCTTAGCGGCCGAAGAGGACCATGATGATGCCGCCCAGGGTCGGCATGGCGACGATAGCTGCCTTGAGCAGGGGCTTAGGGGCTAAGTGCGTGAACTTTGCACCTATATAGGCGCCGAGACTCAGGCCCAGCAGGGTCTGGACGAAAATCCACAGGTCCAGGCGGCCATTGAACAAGTAGCTCAAGCCGCCGGCAGCCGAAATAGGCAGGACGATCATCATGCAGGTCCCGATAGCGTGGAGCAGGGAAATGCCGAAGACGACCATCAGAGCCAGCTGGATGAAGGCCGCGGCACCGATGCCGAAGGCACCGGACAGGAAGCCGACGATGAGACCGGTAATGATGCCGTAGATATAGAGCTTCTTTCCCGTTAAGGCTGTCGTCCGCACGGGAAAGTGCCGGGTCAGCCAGGCATCCTGATAGAGGCGGACATAGAGAATCAGGCCGGAAGCGATGAGCATGAGCGACGTCATCGTCGCCAGCAGCTCAGACGGCATGATGTTGGACACATTGGCGCCGGCAATCGAGCCGATCATACCGCTGCCGCCGATGATGGCCCCAGGCTTCACATCGACTTCATGTTCCCGGTAATGACTGACCGTCCCCGAAATCATGGTAAAAGTCATGGCCGCCAGGGCAACGGCCAGGGCCGTATGGACAGGAACACCGAAACCGACCGTCAGCAGCGTAATCGTGACGCCGGCGCCGCCAGCACCGACAAAGCCGATGACGGAACCTAACAGAATCATGGCAACGAAAATCATGACGAAAAATCCCCCTAATCAATAGTTATTTTAATGGTTGTGTTTGTTTCCTCGTTTCACCGCTAAAAAGGCAACTTCAAGAGCTTTCAGAATTAAATCACGGTCTTCGTCTGTAAGTTTGTAAGTATCGCCATCAAATATGATTTCGGATTGTTGCAGGAATTTATTTAAATCTTTTAAGCATCCTTTGTAGCTATTAAAGCGATTGTCTGTCATTCCGACAAGGAAATCTAGCGATACACCATAGTAATTCGCAATTTTAATTAAAATATCTGTTTTGGGGACACGACGATTATTTTCATAGTTTGCAAGCGTGCTCTGTTCAATATCCAATGTGTTGCAAACGTCCTGTTGCATCAATCCGTTTTCTTCTCTTAATTTCTTTATTCTGTCACCAATTTTCATAATGTCACCGCCTTTTAATTATTTCAGTATGTGATAATTTTCTATGAAATAATCACTGGCATTTTTCTATTTAGTAAGAATATCGCTTTTTCTGCGCTTATTAACCGGTTTTACAGATGCAAAAGCAACTTCGAGAGATTTTATAACCAGCCCTCTATCCTCATCTGTTAAGTTGTAAGTATTGCCCTCGAAAATGATTTCGGATTGCTGTAAGAATTTGTTCAAGTCCTTCGGCATTTTGCTTTTATTTGTGGGTGTTGTTCCATCTAGTAAGGTATCAACCGTAACATTTAATATTGAACTTATTTTTTGTAACATTTCTGGATCTGGTGAGGCCTTGTTCGTTTCCCACTTGGCAACAGCCTGCTGTGTTACTCCAACTACGTCTGCCAATTGTTTTTGGGTGTATCCATTATTTTTTCGGTGTTTTCTTAACTGCGTAGAGAACATATTTCAAGCCCTCTTTCTTATCTGATTTTATGATTATATTTTACTACTATTAGTAGTAATACACAAAAGGAAATTGCTATCTGGGAGTTACGAGTCTCAAAAAAGAAACAAGCGCTTCCGTCAACAACATATCCTCTTTGGTTATATACCCAGAAACGGGGAAAAGGGAATAAGGCAAGTCATGTATAGCGTAAAACAACAGGTATTCCTAAAAACATATGATTTTATTCAAATAGTATTCAAATAAAAAAGACGGCCCCTCCCTTCGCACATCCGCGAAAAACGTGCATAACGGGAGTGAACCCTCTTTTATTATGATAAGTGTATCAGATTTATTGACCGGAATCAAGAATATAAGAATACATGGCTCAAAAAGGCGATTTGATATTTAGAGATAGCTGGTGTCTTTTCGCAAAAGGTCTGATGAGTGCTGCCATGTGGAATTACTTTTTTTGTATCCTACGGCGATATAAATAATTCCACTTATAGGATAAATATGGTCCATATCAAAATGCGTTAAGGATCTTTTGTACCAGAAGTTTACTACTACTTTTTATAATTTTCTGCGAAGCTCAACGACCTTCCCTAATATTTTCACTGGCAAGGACTGAATTTCTTTATTTGAATAAAAATGTGGTTCATATACACTTGTATTTGTTGCTATGAGTGTAATGCCATCTTCCTGCTTTTTTACGCGCTTGGCTGTTGCTTCATTTCCGTTCACAAGAACAATAGCTATGTCATCGTTATCTACGTTATCCTGTCGGCGAACAATAACTATATCTCCGTTCAGTATACGCGGTTCCATTGAATGGTCGTGTATTTTTAAGGCAAAGAAATCTCCTGTTGCCGCAAGTTCTGGCGTAATTTCTTCATAATCAAGTATTTCTGCAATAGTTTTTAATGGTATTCCAGCAATAACGTGTTCTAGAACAGGAACAGGAACCCATTTGCCGGTACGTTTAAGGGGAATTGTTGTTCTTACCGGGGTTAACCCCATAAGCCAGTCAAAAGAAACATTGAAGTAAGAACAAATTCTTTTTTTGATAGCATCATCTGGTGTACTCTTATTGTGTTCGTAAAGAGAAATTGTCGATTTTGAGATACCAAGAATCTTTCCAAGCTCATCTCCTGTTATTTTTCTTTCTAATCTTAGCTCTTTTATTCTACTTCCTAATGTACCCATATAGACGCACCCTTCTTTAGTTCAAGATTTATAAATCTATTTTTAGCATGCCATAGAATTTAATAACTGTAAACAGTGACTTTAATAAAACTGGTGAGAAGTCTAGCGATGATGTTTTTGGACGATAACGCTGATAATACTATTGTTTTAAAGTTTTCTTTTTTGCCATCTTTTTTGCTATCTTCATTGCTATTTCTAAAGAAGCGCGTAATAGTTTCCTGTCTTCAGCATCCTCAGTAGTAATTTTTGTGGCAGAACTACCCAGAAAGGCTATCATTTTTTCAAGATTGTGAACTATATCTTGTTCATCTTTTGGGGAGGGGAGTGGCGGTATATTTGAAGTATGAATATCTTTTGAAGTAGAATTGCCTAGCAAATAATCAATAGACACATTAAAGTATGCAGATATCTTTTTTAATGTAGAGACATCTGGGACTCTTCTTCCTTGTTCGTACATTCCGATTGCACTCGGAGATATTTCTAAATCTTTACTTAATTCTGCTTGCGTCATCCTTTTTTCTTCTCTTAGATTTTTGAGAGCTATCATACTGAGCACATCCTTAACTTGTGTGATTTATAATTACTATAGCATATAAACTATATATTTAAAATGCTTTTCTTCACAAAACGTGTATTACTGCACATATCACACATTTTGTGATATGTGTTACAAGCGAAGGGGGAATATAAAAAGGTTCCCTGTATATCCGGCGCAAGCCGCTAATAAATAGCGACGGCATTCCGGCCATGCGGGAACCTTATTCTACCCATAATTATATCACAAGATGTGAAAAATGGAATAAGGGAAGGAGTATGACGGTGTCAACATATTGTGAAAATTTTTTGAATAAGAAAAAATTTTTCAAGGTGGTACCACAAAAAATAAAAGGATATTTCCCGCCACCTATCGCATTCGGATAGGTAAAATGGATAAACATCCCTTGGTGGGTATGTTTATCCTGCTTGTTATAAGATGTCAACTTGTTGAATCGGCTCTAATGAATATATAGCATTTATGCGAATTTCACGCTATACTTATGTAGTATAAATATTGGGGAAAGAAGGGAATCTATCTATGAATATTACCGTTTATCTCGGCTCCCGCTGCGGGAACCGGTCTTGTTATGCTGATTATGCTTATGCGTTAGGGTCCTGGATTGCCCGCCACGGGCACACCCTCGTTTACGGCGGCAGCCGGACCGGGCTCATGGGGAAACTGGCTGACGGTGCCTTGCAGGCCGGAGGCCAAGTCATCGGCGTGGAACCGCAGTTCTTCATGGATGAGGAATTACAGCATGAAGGCTTGACGAAACTGATCGTGACGCCGGATATGACGTCGCGCAAGCAGCAGATGATGGATTTAGGCGATATCTTCCTGGCCTTTCCCGGTGGTATCGGAACGCTGGAAGAAATCAGCCAGGTCATGAGCCAGGTGAAACTGCATCAGATGGAAGGGCGCTTTGCCTTCCTCGACTTCGATGGCTATTACCAGCCCATGAAGGCCTTGATCCAGCAGATGAGCGACGAAGGCTTCGTCGACGAGGATTGGGCCGACGCCGTACCCTTCCTGCCGTCCTTTGCGGCTCTGACGGCCTTTGCCCTCGGCCGCGACCTGCCCAAATCCGGCGAAACGTGGCGCCATTTCAAGAATCATATGTACCGCATCCTCGATTTAGCTGACGACGCCGAAACGGGCGAGACTTACGTCGTCTATAAGACCTTATATGGCGAATACCGCGACTTCATCCGGCCTCTGGACATGTTCCTCAGCGAAGTGGACCATGACAAATATCCCGACGTCCGACAGAAGTGGCGCTTTGAAAAAACGGCGGGACTCTGCTCGTGGAATCCCGCCATTTCCAGTCAATATCTGAAGAAATGAGTCTATAAGCGTTGAATCGCATCGAGGGCCAGCGGCGACCGTTCACATTCGTCGTGTGCTTTCAGGCGCAGGACCAGGTCCTTGGTGACCAGGATGGGCTGGCACTGCTGCAGATGACGGCAGACCTTGAGGATACGATTGTCGGCCTGATCGTCTGGCAGGGAATCGGGAAGGGCTTCATGGATGCAGTTGATTTCGATACGCAGCGTACCGCCGTTATCCAAGGGGACTCCGTCGAGTAGATTGCCTCGGAGACGCAGGCGTTCTTTTTCTTCAGCATACCAGCCGAACATATAGAGTCTGTAAAGACGGGGCAAATTCTATTGCAATTCTTCCGCTGTCGGATCGACGCCGAACCATTTTTGATAGAGCTTGGTATACGTCCCGTCAGCTTTCAAGTCTGCCATGGCCTGGTTGATGGCCTTCAGTTCGTCTTCATGGCCTTTGTCGATGGCCATAGCTGAACCGGCCAGTTTCTTCGGTTCGCCGACGACTTTCAGATTGTTCATGCCACCTTTGGAAACATAGTATAAGGCGACGGCTTTGTCGATAGCGACGGCGTCACTGCCGCCATTCTGGAGTTCCTGCAGGCACTGATAGTTGCCGTCGAATTGTTTGAGGACAGCCCCTTGTTTTTCGGCGAAGTCCGCTGGTTTCGAGCCGGCCTGGACGGCTACGGTCTTGCCTGTGATGTCATCCCAGCCATGGATGGTCGTATTGTCTTTCTGTACGACGATGACAGAACCACCGATGTAGTAGGGAGCTGTAAAGTCGACTTGTTTTTTCCGTTCTTCCGTCGCCGACATGGCCGAGGCGATCATATCAATCTGGCCGCTTTTTAAGGCTGGAATGAGGGCGTCGAAGCCCATAGCCTTGATTTCAACTTTGCGGCCCAGTTTTTCACCGATGGCGTTGGCCAAGTCAATATCGAAGCCGGTATATGTATCGTTTTCTGCCATTTCAAAAGGAGGGAATGACGGTTCCGTCCCAACGATAAGCGGTTTGTTCGTCTTTGCGGCAGTTTCTTTTGACTGTGTACCACATCCTGTTAAGACACTCATAGCCGTCAGTGCGGCCAGGCCGGCCAGTATCCATTTTTTGTTCATGTCCATTCCCCCTGATGATCTGATAAAGATGTAATATTAAAACATATGAATAATTATACATCAAAAGATGGAATTGTCAATATTTACATAGAAAGCTTATGCTGAAGTATATCCAGAAGAAAGGCAGGGGAAAGCAGGGATTTCCTACTTTCATGTAGAATAATTTTATAAAGGATTGTCTGTTAGATATGTTACAAAAAGTACCTTGTAATCGGTGAGGTGATACGATTGTCTTTGGAAAATCAGGAATTGGCCTGCGTGCAGGCTTTTTTAGAAGATAGGGCTTCAGAACAACTCATGACGCGGTTGTTGGCCGATGCCGGAGAAGACTATGCATGGTTCCGGCGCCTGGCTCAGCATATGTTCCGCAGTCACCTTTCGCTAGACGAACAACGGGAGCTCTTGGAAGCGGCCAAGGCGGATACGCAGGGCGACCCCGAAAAAATCCAGGCGGCCCACGATGCCCGCTTGTTGCTGCTAAAATCGGGGATGTGTCTTTCCATCCATGAATCGTGGTATCTCCATAAAGTGAAGCAAATGCCCTTAGAAAAAGCCTTTCGCCAAACCATGACGCGCATTGTCGTAGGCTTCGGCCAGCTCATGTCAGAACCGGGGATTCCCAACGATTTTGAAATGCAACTATGGTATCGGATTCAAGGATAGCATTGCATATAAGAGAAGGGAGTAGGATACTATTGAATCAGAAAGAGTGGGACCGCATGATTGGCCAGGAGCTGTACGACCCGTTCAATGTCCACGATGACAGCTTCCAGCGGGTCCATGCGGCGCAGCGGAAATTCAATGCTTCTGACGATTTGAACGACCGTCAGGCTTTTGAAGAACTGAAACGCTGTTTTGCCCAGGCGCCAGATGATATGGTGCTGTTGGCGCCGGTCTACTTCGACCATGGTGACCGCATCCGCTTTGGCCGTCATTTCTTTGCCAATACGGGACTGACCATACTAGACGAAAACTACGTCACCTTTGGCGACAATGTATTTTTAGCACCTCACGTCAGTATCTACACGGCCGGTCATCCTATCGACGCCGAAGTCCGCAATACCAACCTGGAATACGCCAAACCGGTCACTATCGGTTCAGACGTCTGGATTGGCGGTAATGTCGTCATCAATCCCGGTGTCACTATTGGCGATGACGTTGTCATAGGTTCCGGTTCCGTCGTAACCCATGATATTCCCAGCCATGTCGTCGCAGCCGGGAATCCCTGCCGGGTCATCCGTCCCATTACACAAGCCGATGCAGACCTATGGCATCGCAAGTTATCGGAATACAAAGAATTAATATTATCCCACATAATCCCACCCAAACAACCAATGAGAAACGATATGCCCGAAAAACAAATCATTGCGAAAAAAATTAATGATTGGTTAAACGCTTGTGTTGATGAGAGCGGTGCTTTCTTTTTGAATACCATAGAAGCTGGCCGCCCTAAATCGCGTCCTATCAGTTTCCACATGCTGAAGGACGGGGTTAATTATTTTGGTGTCGGCGCAATGAAAGAAGTCTATCGCCAAATGCAAGAAAATCCTTATGTAGAAATTTGTGGACTTATGGGAAAAGGAAAACTCTTTTTCCGTTATTATGGCAAAGCCATTTTTGAAAAGGGGGATGAACTGGCACAAGAAGCACTGGCCAAACCGGGATATCCGGTCATGAAGAAAATTTATACTCCCGAAAGTGGCAACCGTTTCGCCGTTTTCCATTTAGAAGATGCGACGGCTGAAAAAAGGGCCATGATGTCCGTATTAGAAACATGGAATCTTTGAATCAAGAAAGGAAGTGTCCTTATGGCAACACACGCATTATGGAATCTCTTACAACAACTGAAATCCGATTACGAATGGGTAGAACTCAGCCATCGGCTGAACAACGACAGCCCGTATTGGTCAGGCATGCCTGAAGGCTCCGTAGAAATCGGGAAAACCGTTTTCGATTGGGGCAATCCCATGCTGGAATGTTTGATCCAGACATTTAAATTCCCCGGCCAATTCGGCACGCATATTGATTTCCCAGGCCATTTTGCAAAGGGACAGCATTGTCAGATGGCTTCGGCGTCCAGCACATGGCTTATCCCTTAGTCGTCATTGACATCAGCGAAAAAGTAGCCAAAGACGTCCATTACGCCGTCACCGTCGACGACATCAAAGTCTATGAAGCCGCTTATGGTGACATCCCGGAAGGCGCCTTTGTCGCCCTGCGGACAGATTGGGCCAAGAACTGGCCGGACAACGACAAGCTCTGCGGTTTCGATGAAGAGGGCAATGAAAATGCGCCAGGCTGGTCTTTGGAAGCCTTGAAATACATCTATGAAGTCCGCCACGCCGCAGCCAACGGCCACGAAACCTTTGATACCGATGCCTCTGCCGTCGCAGCTGAAGCAGGGGACCTCATCTGCGAACGCTACGTCCTCAGCCAGGGCCACGTCCAGATCGAGCTTTTGGATAACCTCGACAAGGTAGCTCCTGCCGGTGCCATCCTCCTGGCAGCCTGGCCCAATATCGAAGGCGCGACCGGACTGCCTGTCCGCGTCGTAGCCGTTACACCGAAATAGGGAATGTACCGCTTAATAGAACAAGAGGCTGTCTTACAACGACGGCCTCTTGGATTTTATCTGGATAAGAAAAAAATCAGTTGTCGACCGTACTTCCCAAAAGAGCGCTTCAATAGAAACGGGATATCTTGGGCCAATATCATCGACAACTGATTCTATAGGAACAACTGTGGCAGTACCTCTACGGATTCACGCTCTAATGAGGTGACGCCTCCGCAGCCAATACCAGCAATTGCTTCTTCTATATTATAGATGTACTATACGGCTAAGTAAAGATCAAAATATCATAAAATAGAAAGGATATCAAAGGATATCATAAAATAGAAAGGATGTGGTAACATGAAACGCCTTATTCTTAGCATATTCTCATTATTGATTGTATCAATTTCTACCGTCTTTGCTGCCATTCCTGATTCAGAATTTGCGATTGGCGGTGTCACTATTGGTTCATCGGCGGACTATGTACAATCTATTTACGGAGAACCGACACACATTTCGGATAAAGTACCCAATGCTGAGGGCGGATACAGTTATAGCTATGCCTACGGGGCATCGTTTTACATCTTTTTTGATGCCAATACCAATGTCGTGACCGGTATCTTTTCAACGGCCAATAACGGCTTGACTACACCGGTTGGACTAACAGTAGGCATGGATGCTGACGCTATTGAACAAGCCTACGGAGAACCCTGGAAAAATGACCGCGGGTATATTTCTTATCATGAAGAAGGAAAATGGCTGGTATTTGCAACTCATAACGGAAAGATTACAGAAATTAAGTTGTTTGATTATGTTGTGTAAATTTGAAATTTCTCACCTAATTTCGGTGGCATAAAAAATAAGCGAATATGCTATATAAAGCTTGAATCGGATTTGCAGACATGTTATACTTAACGTAGCTGAAAAAGTTAGTGAGTTCCAAGTAGGAACAATAAACCCCCACGGTCTGGACACCGTGGGGGTTTTGCTTTTTATAGAGAGCTGCCTCTTAGGCTGGTTGCTCGTCATCTGCCGTTCAGCCATTTGCAGATGTAGTAGCTAATTACACCTGCCATAACGGAGAGGAAAAAGTTAGTGAGTATCTCCAAAGTAGAAACACCTCCTTTCTGTTGCCAGATTGGAGGGAGCAACATAAAAAGTATAGCAGATTTTCATGCCTGAAGGATAGAGGCATGGTGTAAAAAAATTGCATTGATAATAAAGAAGAAATGTACTGTGGCTGGAGTCTGTAAAAACATGGAAACAAATAAAACCAGAATGACCAACTGCAAATACAGCTGGCCATTCTGGTTAATGATGGAAGTAACTGATGAAGTGATTGGACAATGAAAGTGAGCTATGAGCAGCCAAAAGCTCATAAAACACATGCTCATTATAGTCACCATGAATCGAAAGGTCAAGAAAGAGATTCTAAGGAAATGAGCAAAACAAGGCCAAGCGACATCAGTACTTGAATTTTTATGCCTCCAAAAATTGCTTTTTCGAGGGCTTTTTTGCCGATATTTTGCCGACTTTGATATGAAAAACGAGGAAATTTGACAGTTATTGAGAAAAAGTGAAGATGGTGTTACTTGTTGGATAAATGGCTTGGTTATGCGGATAGAAAGTGTTACAATATGTGCCTGAATTCTCATTTAAAATAACTTACGATAATTTAACGTTATCGGAAGTAATTGAGGGGCTATTTCTACCCCATGCTCAAAATGACTGCAAAATCGCTGTATCGAGTTCTTCGCAGTCATTGATTGAATTCATTTATTTTATCTTGGCTATTTGTGATTCTCCCTGCTGATATGCTATTATTTTTTGATGAAAAGTTTTTCTGTGTTTTAAATATATATATGTATCTGTTTGCAGATATATATATTGTTAGGCTTATGCAGGCTGGTTGGAATCGGATATAGGATCCGTGGTATTTTTGGATACACTAAGCGGAGTCGACGCCTGGATTGTGCGAATCTCTATATAGTCCGCGATATTGTCGTATTATCGCATGATTTAGTACAGGCTGATGTGTTATATTATCTATGGATATGGGCCTTTTCTATACAGTGTGTTCTAATAGTGGAGCTAATCAACTTTTTTTGCAAAAGCCGCCTTTTCTCGTAAAAATAGTTCAAAAAATTATTTCTTGAAATTATTTCTTGCGAATGATTTTCTCTGGCAGTATAATTACATTTATCTATCAATTTATTTTTACGGAGGGTTATTCGCGATGCAGCGATTTTTGTCTTATGAAAATACGATTTTAGCCGTCGTCATGATGGTGTCTTTCATCAATCCTTTTACCAGCAGCGCCCTGACGACAGCCCTGCCTGGCATCGGTACGGCTTATGGTGCGACTGATGCTCAGCTCAGTTGGGTCATTGAGTTGTTCTTGATTTCTTCGACCGTGACCATCATGCCAATCAGCAAGATTGCCGACCGGATTGGCAAGCGTCATATCTTTTTATTCGGCGTCTCCTTGTTCTGTGTTTCTTCGCTGGCCGTTTATTTTGTGAACTCCTTGTACGGTCTGTTCTTGCTGCGCATCCTGCAGGGGCTGGGCAGTGCCAGTATTTTCGCGACCAGCATGGCCATCGTATCCCTGGTCACGCCGCCACAGCGCCGCGGCCGGGCCATGGGCTTTACGATTGCCGCTGTATATTGCGGCCTGTCCTTTGGGCCTGTCCTGGGCGGCTTCTTTTCTTATTACTTAGGCTGGAAGACGATTTTTTATTTCATCGCCTTCATCTGTGCCCTGGCCTGGCTGATTGCAGCCCGCAGCATGACGAAGGAAGAATGGATCGTCAACGCGAAAGGCAGTCTCGATTTGCCTGGCAGTCTGTTGTATGCCCTGGCCATGATTGCCATTATGGTTGGCTTATCGGAAGTAATGACTCTGGCATACGCCAAATACCTCTTAGCTGCCGGCTTCCTCTTGTTCCTGGCATTCTTATACGGTGAATGGCGCCGGAAAAGCCCGGTCCTGCCAGTCCGTATTTTTGCAGGAAACCGCGTCTTCTCTTGTTCCAGCCTGGCGGCCATGCTCAATTACTGCGCGACCTTCGGCATCAGTTTCCTCTTATCCATTTACTTGCAGCGCATTACCGGCCTCAATGCCCGCGATACGGGGCTGGTCTTACTAATTCAGCCCGTACTGATGGCCCTCTTATCCCCTGTCACCGGGGCCCTGTCGGACCGTATCAATCCAGCCGTCCTGGCTTCTTCCGGCATGATTTTGATTACCTTTGGCCTCTGTCTCTTAGCGGTGGATGTCTCTTACCCTTTTTTCTGGCTCATCGCCCTGGCCCTGGTCATCATCGGCATCGGCTTTGCCCTGTTCACGGCACCGAATAACAATGCTATCATGGGGTCTGTGACGCCAAAATATTACGGCGTTGCCTCGTCTGTCGTCAGTACGGTCCGCCTCATCGGTCAGGTCCTCAGCGTGGCTATCATCACCCTGATCCTGTCGCAAGGCGGGGCCTCGGCTGCCTCGGATTGGCTGGCCCAGCACATCCAGCAGGCCTTCATCGTCTTTACGATTCTCTGTGCCATCGGCATCGTCCCTTCAGCTGCACGGAGTAAGTAGTGATTAGTAATTCGTGGTTCGTGGTTCGCAAAAAAGCGGCTGTCGCATTAAGCAAGAAATGCATAATGCGACAGCCGCTTTTTTGAGTTTGAAGTTAAAAGTTATAAGCTATGTTTTTTATTTTACAAAATAATGAGCCGAGTCGTCGACGAGACTGTTTTCCAGGAGGGCCTTGAATTCCGGGGCGCTCATGCCCGCTGCCTGAGCGGAGAACTGATAGTCCCCGACTTTCCAATGAGCCGCATAGGACGTGTCACTGATTTTTGCTATGCTGACGGTGACGCCGTCGATGACCTGGTCTTTCCAGGTTACGCTATAGATGCCAGAAATGTCTTTTATGGATTTATCGGCTTTCTGCGGCATCGTGCGGACGCGGACCGTCGTTTCCGGCTGTCCTAAGCGCTGGAAGCCGATATCTGCCGTGTTTTTGCCGATCAAAGAAAGATAGTAGCAGCTGAAGCCTGCGTCGCGGGTCAAATATAAGGGCGTAAAGCCGGCGTCTTTGACGACACTTTCATAAGTATCATAAGTTACGATGGGATTGGGCATGCCCATGGCCTGGACCTTCGGCGTGCTGGCAGCCAGGGAAACGCTGCCGATCATCAAGGCCGCACAGGCTAATACAGCGGTTCTTTTTACAGTATATTTCATTTTCTACACCTCGTTCACCATAAAAAAAATTAAACGTTTAAGTAACTATGAGTATACCCAAACGTTTAATTTCTGTCAAACTAAAAACTATTCCCACGTTTTCCAGACTTCTGGCACGTAGCCGACGGTCGCCTTGGCACCATTGCGGACGATGGGCGTCTTTAAGACTTGCTGGTTCGCCAGCACATTGGCATCTTTTTCGTCATCGACGGCATATTGGATGCGGGCCAGCGTATCCTGATCCTTGCATTTCGGATTGAGCATGGCATCGAGGCCGCCGACGGCCTGCTTGACCTTGGTGTATTCGCCTTTACTCAGGCCTTTTTCTTTCAAGTCGATGAACTGGGCCTTGATGTTCCGTTCTTTGAAATAGCGGATGGCTTTCTTGGTATCAAAGCACTTTTTCGTGCCGAAAATCTGGATATTCATGGGATTCCTCCTAATGAGCAGCGGACTGAGGGCTGTGGACCTTCTTTTCCGCGGCTTCTTTTTCTTTATTAGCTTCGATTTCAGCCCACAACTTGTCGGCTGTCGGTTTCCACTGTACGGCATAAGCCTTGCATTTATTATATAAGTGTTCTGCCGATTCCGGCGACTGCAGGTCCGTCGATTTGGCACCGCTGCGTTTGACCATGGCGGCTAAATACTGCGGATTTTCAAGCATCGGACACGGGCGCAGATGGTTGTGGTTGAAGGGCTGGCCTTTGGCATATTCTTTGAAGAGCGGCTGCTGCAAGCATGAGAGCAGGCTCTGATTGTTGATATTGGCGCTGGAATAATGGATGAAGACGCACGGTTCGACGTCGCCATTGGGGTTGATATGGCAGTAATTGCGGCCGCCAGCGACACAGCCGTCGATGAACTGGCCATCGTTCTGGAAATCGATGGCGAAAATCGGCTTGCCCCCCTTTACGCTGCGGATTTCGCGGACCCGGCGTACCATATAGGCCCGCTGTTCTTCTGTCGGCAGCAGGTCCAGCGAGGCGTCGTTGCCGACGGGCATATAATGGAAGTACCACGTAAACCAGACGCCCTTCTTGATAAGCAGGTCCAGGAATTCGTCAGACGTGACGGTGTCGATGTTTTTCCGGGTATAACAGATGGACGTCCCAAAGACGATGCCGTGCTTGCGCAGGAGGTCCATGGCGTGCATGACCTTGTCGAAATCGCCTTCGCCGCGGCGGCTGTCATTGACTTCACGGAATCCTTCGATACTGAGGGAGAAGCTGAGATTGCCTACGTCCGTGACTTCGTCGCAAAAAGCATCATCAATGAGCGTACCATTGGTAAAAGCGTGGAATTCACAGTCCGGGTGTTTCCGGCACAGACGCAGGATATCTTTCTTGCGCATGAGTGGTTCGCCGCCCGTGAGCAGGTAGAAATGACAGCCCAGGGCCTTGCCTTCGCGGACGATTTTATCCATGACGTCGAACGACAAGTTCAGCGTATGACCGTATTCAGCAGCCCAGCAGCCGATGCAATGCAGGTTGCAGGCGCTGGTCGGGTCGAAGAGGATGGCCCAGGGAATATTGCAGTGATATTTCGCCTTGGCGGCGTCGCGCGTACGCAGACCGTAAAATCCAGCTTCAAAGCCCAGGTCCATGACGGCCGTCTTGACGACATGCGGGTTCAAGGTATCCAGAGCCGTATTGAGGAAGCGGAACCATTTGCCCCCTTCATCGATGAGCCTGCGTGCATCGTCAAAGGATTCCTTTTCAAAGAGGTCGCCAAACAGATGCTGCATGACATAAGATAAGCGTTTCAATGTTTTTTGACGGTCTGCCGGATTCCGTTCGGCCATGATGCGGTCGACCAGGATTTCGACAGCCTTCTTTTCGATACGATGGGTTAACTTGCTCATACCAATCATCTCCTACAAAATTAAACAATTGAAACGGCGCTGTTTCTATTTCTTTGTATAGTTCTATTATACGCTTATTTTAGAAAAAGTCAAAAAGTCAATATAAATTGGAGAACAAAAGGCTTTTACTTTTTTGATAATATACTTGTATAGTATTTATTTACACCATAAAGGGGGATTTTTTATGGCTAAGAAAGAAAATAAGTTCAAGGGGTATGACATTTCGACACAGGCTGTACACACTGGTGTCGGTTATGACGCAGAAACGGGCGCTGTCCGCCGGCCATTGCACATGGCCAACAGCTACAAGCTGCCCGATGATCTGTCGAAGGTCAATTATTCATCGACGGATTTGCTGATGTATGCCCGTAACGGCAACCCGAATCAGCATTGGCTGGAAGAAAAAGTAGCGGCCCTTCATGGTGCCGATGACGCCATCGTCCTGGGAAGCGGCGTCGCCACCCTTCACGCCTTGTTCTGGACCCTGCTCAAGACGGGCGACCGCGTCGTCTATCCGAAAGTCAGTTATATGGCAGTCTACATCCCGGTCATGAATTGGCCAAGAAACAGATGAAGCACGGCTTTGGCGGCGTCATTTCCTTTGGCATCGCAGCCGACGACAAGGCCGTCGAACGCTTCTGCGCAGCTTTGAAAGTCGTCACCTTCGCCGTATCCCTCGGCCATGACGAAAGCCTGATTTTCCCGCAGCCCAGCTACGATGAACGCATCAATCTCTACCCAGAAAAATTCCGCAAGGGCTTCATCCGTTTCAGCATCGGCCTGGAAGACCCGGACGACATCATCGGTGACCTGGACCAGGCACTGAAAGCCATCGGCTTATAAAGTCAGCGGAACCAGCGGCTGCCGTACAAGAGAATCGATTGGGGAATCCACCCCGACAGAAAACGGAGCAAGGTCGAGACGACATCCGGCGTGATGACGACTCGGCCTTTTTTCACGGCCTGGAAGGAGCGGCGGGCAACGGCTTCCTTCGTCCCGGCCAGGGGAAAATGGCGGAACCGCCGGCCTTCATCGGTCTGGCTGGCCGTCGCGATGAATCCTGTATCTTTCACCCAATACGGACAAACGGCAGATACGAGGATACCCTGCGGTGCCAGTTCCACGGCCAGTGCCCGGCTGTAGCGTAGGAGAAAGGCTTTCGTCGCCGCGTAGACAGCTAGTTCCGGAATGGGCAGGAAGGCTGCGCAGGAACAAATCTGGACCAGATGACTGCCGGCATGACAATAAGGCAGTACAGCCTGGACCAGGCTGACAGCGGCCCGGTCGTTGAGGTCGATCATGTTTTCCAGGACGCCTGCCGGAACGGCCGCCACAGGCCCCATCTTGCCAAAGCCGGCGGCGTGGATCAAATAACGGACCGTGACCTGGCAGGCCGCTAAGGCTTGCTGCAGCGTCAGCAAAGAAGCCCTGTCCGTCAGGTCCAGGGCGTAGATACGGCTTTTCGTCGTCAGTTCTCCAGCCAGGGTTTCCAACTGGGGCCGGCGCCGGGCGACGAGCCAGATTTCATCCAATCCTTCTTGGTCCAGCAATTTCGCATATTCCCGGCCCAGCCCGGACGAAGCGCCGGTGACGATGGCTATTTCCATAAGACTCCCTCCTGACAAGAACGATAGCACTGCAAGTATTCGGCTTCGACGTCGGCAAAGGGACGCGGCCGGTAATCGGGGATACAATGGACCTGTGGCGGCTCGCCCTGAGGCTGGTCGTGCAAGAGATAGGTCAGGTCATACCAGAGGAAATCATCGTCAATCCCTTTGAGGAGGCGTGTTTCCCCTTCCGTCAAGGGCTGGCCTAAGAATTTCTCATAAATGATAGCCAGCAATTTGGCTTCCGTCTGCCGGTATATCGGTATGAGCTGCTTCATCGGCCGGGGCACGTCGGACATATAACACTCCGTCGCATCGTGTAGTAAGGCGGCCAGGACCAGCCGGGACGGCAGCTGGCGGGCCATCGCTTCTTTGGCGCATTGCAGACAATGCTGGCCGACGGAATAAAAAGTCGTCACATGGCCGTTGCCCCGACAGATGAGGGACAAGGCGTGGGCAATATCTTCGATGCAGATGCTTGCCGGGTCGGGATGGGTGATATCGAAAAACTTTCCGCTGTAGGTAGTGATTTGAGGAGACATGATATAAGGGGTTCTTCCTTCTTTGTATTTTTGAGTTTTGTTATATTATTCCGATAAGTGTTACTTATCGGAATATTAAGGTTTTATGCTATATTTACGGCATCTTGCCGCCGCGTTTGCCGCCATGATTTCACAAAATCAAATCGAGCTTCTTCATGGCTTCCCGATTGCGTTTATCCGTAATCGTATCGTAAATGTTCGCCGTCGTGGCAATGGTAGAATGGCCCAGCCGCTTGGAAACGTAGTCGAGCTCGATGTTGTTTTCCAGCATCATCGTCGCATGGGTGTGGCGGAAGGAATGGAAACTGCCGCCACCGAATTCCTTTTTGCACCACATATTGAAGTACCGCATGTCATTACTGTTCATGGGACGTCCGTCTTCACGGGTACAGACGAAATCGCTTTCGACGTAGTCGTCGCCGTAAAGACGATGGTTCTTGGCCTGCTGGGCCTTATGGCGGAGCAGAGCCTTGTATAAGGTTTCATTAAAAGGAATAGTCCGGACCGACGACTTCGTCTTTGGCGTGGCCTTGCAGACGGGCACACCCTTTTTGTCATACAAGGTACTGACCACGGAAAGCGTGCGGTTCTCCATGTCGATATGGGACCATTGCAGGGCCAGGCATTCGCCGACACGCAGGCCCGTACAATAGGCAATCATGCACGGCGCATAATATTTATGCCCTACCGGGAAGGCATGGAAAATAATCTGTATTTGCTGATGTGAAAAGATGACCGGCTTTTTCCGGGGAATATCGAATTTCGGCATCTTGACATTGGCCATGGGATTGATTTCGATATACTGGCGGTTGGAGACGGCCCAGCGCATGGCGTCGTTGAAGACCGTGAAAATAGATTTGACCGTTGACCGGGAATAGCCGTCTTCTTTCAGGCTGTTGATCCAGTCCTGGATTTCTGCCGTCGTCAGCGCTTCCAGGGCATAATTGCCAAAACGGGCACCAATATGCCATTTAATGATGCCGGAATAAGAATCATACGTATTAGGGCCTAAATTGATGCGCACATCCTTTTCCAGCCAGTCCCGCAAAAAAGCCATGACTTTGACTTCCGGCTTTTCCGGCAGCTCCCCGTCTTCATCCAGGGCTTTCATGGCCTGGCGATAGGCTTTCGCCGCCTGGGCATACGAAGTACCGCCGACGCGTTCCACCCGCTGCCTTCCCTGACCATCTTCCGTCGGGACTTCAATCGTATAATACCATTTCTTGCCTCGTTTTCGTAAATACATATGCGGCACCTCCTTTGTTTACTATTGTACTATGAGAAAAGACAAGATGCAACAAACGTTCCTGCTGAATTTGCCGATTTAAAGGAAATAAAACAAGTTCCCCATGTAATTACTCATAAGATGATAAAAAACGCCTCATAAGGCCATTTATGAAAATCAGGCGAATTTTTCGCAAAGAAAGAAACTATGTTCGACGAAACGATTATCCCTTCAGCGAACATAGTTTCTATTTGCTTTATTTGGCCGATATGGTACAATAAAAACAGAGATAGTCCGATGGCGACACATCGGCTCTCCTCTATGTTTGTGTTTGAAGAAGGCCGTGTACTGCAAGGTATGCGGTTTTTTTCAGTTCATAAATTTATTTCTTATTAGCTGAAATAACCAGCACAATAAGCGTAGCAAAAGCTATCATTAATGATAATGCTTCGTATACACTCATGCCGATCACCCCGCTTTCGCGAGGAAAACCGAATACATCGAACTATCTCATAAAAATAAGTTTATCATTTTTTTATATGAACTTCAAGATGTAAATTTCCAAGCCGATGATAGAATCAACATTAGCAAACTGTTGTATTCGGTAGAAGCAAAGCACAATTTTTATGAAATATTTACGCTGTTTATACATTCCTTTGTTATACTGAAAAGACTAACACAGAAAAGGAATGATATCATGAAGAAACTGACTTATGAAAATATTGCCCATGCCAAAGAGCTGAATGTTTATTTAGAACAGGGAAACCGGGTCCTCGATGCCCTGGGGTATACGGACCATTCGCAAAAGCATACGGCTAAAGTGGCCGTCACGGCCGGCAAAATTCTGAAGAAGCTCGGCTATGACGCCCACATGGTGGAACTCGTGCGCATTGCCGGTTATATGCACGATTTGGGAAACAGTATCAACCGCGTAGACCATGCCCATACGGGGGCCCTCATGGCGTTCCATTTCCTGCGCGACTGGGGCGCACCGCCGGAAGATATTGCCGCCATCATCTCGGCCATCGGCCAGCACGATGAACGGAGCGGCATCGCTTTTGACCCCCTGTCTGCCGCCCTTATCCTGGCCGACAAGAGCGATGTCCGCCGGGACCGCGTCCGCAACACCGTGCCGGAAACCTTCGACAAGCACGACCGCGTCAATTATGCCGCCCTGTCGTCGAAGCTCCACGTCGATACGCACAAGAAAGTCATTACCTTGAACATCGAGCTCGATGAGTCGATTTGCTCCATGATTGATTATTTTGAAATCTTTTCCCAGCGCATGCTCATGTGCAAGCGGGCAGCCGAAGTCCTGGGCCTGCGCTTCAAACTTGTAGCCAATGGCAATAAAATTGCATGACAGCTTCTAACTACATATAATTGCTATAAAAAATACATATTTAGCAGCTTATCGAAAAGAAGAATCGCATGTCGACAAGGCCCGGACGACGACGGCCTGGTCATAATAGCGCTTCCAGTCGGCCCGTTCGGCTTCGGAACGGCTGCCGACGGTAAAGCCGAAGGTCAGGCCATAAGGATAGCATGGAACCAGCGATTCGGGAAAGACGATGAGCTGTGCCCCATTCCGGCCGGCCTCCTCGATTTGATGGACGACTTTCTGCAGCGTCGCCTGTTTATCGAAGAATACAGGCGCAGCCTGCACGATAGCGGCGCGTAGTTTCTTTTCTAAATTTCGCATAGCGAATCCCCCTCATTTCTTTTTTCTTAGTATATCGTAATTTTAAAAAATGTGCTATACTGATTCAGTCCACAGTTTACGGACCGATAAGGATAACGACTGTGCAGTTTTCAGGCTGCCGTCGTTATCCTTTTTTGTATGATAAAGGAGGGCCTATGTATTTGCTCATCGATAATTACGATTCTTTTACGTATAATTTGGCCGATTTAGTGGCGGAAACGGGACGCGACGTACAGGTCTGCCGCTGCGACCAGATTGAGCGGAATGAGATTGCCGCTTTGAAACCGCAGGGACTGATTATTTCGCCTGGGCCGAAACGGCCGGAAGACGCCGTCCATTCCCTGTCCATCGTCCGTGCTTTCTGCCGTACCCTGCCTATCCTGGGCGTCTGTCTGGGCATGCAGGTCCTGGCCTATGCCGCCGGGGCTGCCGTCACCCGTGGGAAGCGCCCTATGCACGGGAAAGTCACGGCGATTCACCATCATGGCCGGGGCAGACAGCCATCGATGCCTTGATGGCCCTCTTTCCAGGCGGCTCCATTACGGGTGCACCGAAGCGGCGGGCTATGGAAATCATCGATGAAATCGATGAATTAGAATTCAGCCGGCGCCAGCTTTATCACAGTTTCGCCAGAAGACTCCTTCCTCTTAGATAGGGGATGAATAGCGATGGATTTCGCAGGTTCGATGCCTGCGAAATCCACCCTATGTCTTTTCCATCTTAGCCTTTTCACTTCGTCTACGGTATAATGGTAGATAACAGAGGAGGTGAATCCTAGATGTACTTGACGCAATCGAATGTCATCCGCGGCTTGTCAAAACAAGAGTATACGATGCTCCGGGAAATGTGCCAATACAGCAATAATCTGTATAATGTAACAGTCTATACGATTCGGCAGCATTACTTCGACACCCAGCAATTCTTGCGGTACGAAGAAAATTACCCCATTTGCAAGGGAAATGAAAACTATGGCTTGTTGCAGGCCGGTGTTGCTCAGCAGATATTGAAGATGGCCGATCGCAGTTTTCGTTCTTTTTTCGGGCTTTTTCAGAAAGTCAAGTCCGGTGACTATAGTTCAAAGGCTGTTCGCCTGCTATACTATCGTGAAAAAGAGGGCCTCTTCAGTCTCATCTTGTCCACGAACGCCATCAACATTAAAAATGGCTTCCTAACGGTGCCGATGAGCCGTGAATATATGAAACGCCATAACGGGCATCGGATTCGGATTCCTGTTCCCGACAGGCTGAAGGATAAGACAATTCAGGAAGTCCGCATCTGTCCCATGTATGGCGGACGGTATTTCAAGATTCAGTATTGCTACTTACAGGACCCAGAACCGGTGAAAACCTCGCCAGACCGTGTCCTGGCTATTGACTTGGGCCTGGACAATCTGGCCGCCTGCGTTACCAATACAGGGACGTCGTTCCTTATGGACGGTCGTAAACTCAAATCTATCAACCAGTATTGGAACAAACGCAAAGCCAGACTCCAAAGCATTGCTGCCAAGCAGGGCCAGAAGACGACGAACCAGCTCTGTCAGTTAGCGAAGAAACGCAATTTCCGGATGCAGGACATCCTTCGCAAGACAGCCCGTTACATTGTTAATTTCTGCATTGACCATCAGATAGGGACCATTGTTTGTGGTTATAATCGAGATTTCAAACGAGGACTAAAACTGGGCAAAGTGACGAATCAACATTTCACCCAAATCAGCCTGAGCTATCTGCGTAGTACCTTGAAACATCTGTGTGAACGCTACGGGATAACCTATCTGGAACAGGAAGAGTCCTATACCTCTCAGGCCAGCTGCCTGGATTTAGATGCTATTCCCGTATACCAGCCGGATACACCCTATACAGGAATGTTCAGCGGGAAACGAGTTCGGCGCGGCCTGTACCGCTTCGCCAACGGCAGGACGGCCAATGCCGACATCAACGGCGCCGCCAATATACTTCGTAAAAGTAAGCAGAACTTCGATTTCGAGGGACTGTGTAAGGGGCTTTTGGACAGCCCTTTGAGAATAAGGCTATCCTGATTTCAGGAGGAAACTTAGACAGCAACCTTCTCAAGAATCTCCCGCTTCTATAAGCGGGAGAGGTTCAAGGGAGTATGTGGATAGTATGGATAAGGAGGATTGGGTATTGAAAATACTCGCTTCCGATAAAAATATAAATTTTACATCCCGCGCCAATCCTTATGCATCTATGGCCGACCGTCCAGGTTATGTCATCGCCCTGTCGTCCATCCGCCGCAATGAAACGTCCCCACTGGTACGGCATAAGACCTTTAATTATGGCGACTCGATCTTAGCCAAACGGCAGGCCCGGCCCGAAGGTATTGACGAACCGATTTTCTGCAATATGCAGGGCCAATTGACAGAAGGCGCTGTCAGCAATCTCTTTTTCATCAAAAACGGGCGGCTCTATACGCCGCCCGTCGAAGCCGGATTATTGCCAGGCATCATCCGGTCTTATCTCTGTCAATGTTATGATGTCATCGAAAAGCCCTTGTATCCGGAAGATATCCGAACTTTCGACGAATGTTTCCTGACGAACTCCCTCATGGGACTCATGCCGGTCCGCCGCTTTGGCACCGTCGCGTTTCTCGTATCCCCTGAGACGCAGACGGCTGCCTTATTCCGCCGTTATGAAGCAGACAAAAGCCTGCCCTTCCCGCTCTCTATAAGACGAGCTGGTGAAAGACCTGGCCGTCCATGTCTTTCCAGGTGACGGTGTCCCCGTCCCAGAGGAGATAGCTGTGCGGGCTGTTTTCTTTAGGAAGCGACGTCGAGCCGGGATTCAAGTAATAGTTATCCTGGCCGAAGGGCTGCCAGACCGGGACGTGCGTATGGCCGTGGAGCAGGATGTCGCCAGGCTGCATGGGCGGCAGGGATTCCAGGTTGTAGCGGTCGCCATGAGTCGCATAGACGAGGCGGCTGCCCTGGGTCAGGATGGCATAGGTGGCCATGATGGGGAATTCCAGGACCATCTGATCCACGTCGGCATCACAGTTCCCGCGGACACAGAGGATGGCCTCTTTGACTGCGTTGAGCATGGCAAAGACTTCCTTCGGCGCATAGTCCTTGGGCAGGTCGTTGCGCGGTCCGTGATAGAGGATATCGCCGAGCAGGACCAGGCGGTCAGCCCCTTCCCGCTTCCAGGCGTCGAGCATACGGCGGCAGTAATAAGCAGAGCCGTGGATATCTGAAGCAATGAAGAATTTCATTTATTTCGCCCCTTTCTTGGCATCGATGGCGGCAAAGACCGTACAGTAGTTGCCTTCCGGCGTCCGGCATTTCGAGCAGTGGACACAGCGGGCCGGCCGCAAATCGCCCTGGTTCCAGCGGCGGACCAAATCCGGTTCCGATAATAAGGGCCGGCTCAGGCCGATACCGGCCAGTTTCGATGTCTTCAAGGCCGTTTCCATCTGCCGCGGGTCCTTGAAGCCGCCCGTTACATAGACAGAGACGCGTACGGCGTCGGCTATGTCTTTGGCATAATCGAGGAAATATCCGCCGTCGCGGATGACGTGGCCATCCCATTCTAGGCCGATTTCCTGCTGGGCCTTGCCGTGGATATTGCCGCTCACTTCGATGGCGTCGATGCCAGACTGCTGCAGGCGCCGGCAGATATCCAGCGAATCTTCAAAGGTCAGGCCGCCTTCAAAGAAATCGGAACAGGTAATCTTGATCCAGATGGGGAAATGCGGGCCTGCTGCCTGACGGATAGCCGCGATGATATCGCCGACGATACGGTAGCGATTGGCCGGCGAACCGCCATAGGCATCGCTGCGCCGGTTGTAATAGGGACTGAGGAACTGATTGAGCAGGTACGAATGGCCGCCGTGGATTTCGACAGCATCGAATCCGCTGTCGCGGACGCGCTTGGCCGCCTGGGCATATTCGCCGATGAGGTGCTGGATATCGGCCGGACTCATGGCGACGCCGACAGTCCCGGTCTTTCGTTCCGGCACGGCTGACGGCGAAAAGATAGTCCGCCCTTCCCGCTCAAAGGTCGTCTTGGTCCCGCCATAGGCGATCTGCATCATGATCTTCGCCCCATAGGCATGGACGCGCCGGGTTAACTCCTGATACTGCGGGATAAAGGCATCGTCGTAAATGCCCATCATGCCGGCATTGGGCCGGTCTTCCCCATCGACGCGGGCATAGCCCGTACAGATCAGGCCCACTTCGTTCTTGGCCAGCTGGTCATAGATGCGATACTGTTTTTCCGACATATATCCCTTGGCATCGGCCAAGGCTTCCCACGTCGCACTGCGGAGGATGCGATTGCGCACGGGCATCCCGGCGATGACGGCATGTTCCAATAATTTCATATATAATCCCCCTTTTTTATCAATTAGTTAGCCACTAGCCACTAGCCACTAGCCACTAGCCACTAGCCACTAGCCACTAATCCAGTATACGAATTTTTTGCTGAAACTGCAAGGCTGAAGGCTTCACGGTATCTTTCATCCTTCCAGCGAACGGACAACCACAGCCAGCTGACTGACAGCCCGGCGGAATTCTTCCGGCGTCGTATAGGCATAGGACAGGCGCAGAGACTGGGTGTGGCGGCTGGAATAGATATCGCCGGGATTGATGAGGACGCCAGCCGATACGGCTTTGCGGAAGAGCAGTTCCATGGGAAGTCTGCTGCGGAAGGTAAGCCAAATATAGAAACCGCCCTGCGGCACCTGCCAGTCTGCCATGTCCGCAAAGACTTCGGACAAGGACTGACAGGCTGCCTGGCAGCGCCGCTGCAATTCACAGCGCAGCCCATCCAGATACTGTTCATAACGGCCGCTGGTCAAGAACCGGGCCAATACCTGTTGAGACAGGGAGCTGGCGCCATAGTCGATCTGCATCTTGACGTCGCCCAGGCGCTGTACGACCGGTTCCGGCGCAATCATCCAGCCGATGCGCAGCCCTGGCGCCAAAGATTTGGAAACACTTCCCAGATAGAGGACCCGGCCGCCAGGGTCCAGGCTTTTCAGAGATGGCGGCGGCGTTCCGTCAAAGGTCAGTTCTTCATACGCCCCATCTTCAATGATGGGCAGATCATAGCGGTTGCATAATTCCAGAAGCTGGATGCGGCGCCGACGGCTTAGGGTCCGGCCTGTCGGATTGTGGTTCGTCGGGATGGTATAGAGGACACTGTTCCCCCTATCTGAAGACTGGCGCAAGTGCTTTTCCAGGGCTTCCAGAGACAGGCCCTGGTCGTCCATGGGCAGGCCGCAGAGGCGAAGATGGGCAGACTGAAAGACCTGGAGCGACTTGACATACGTCGGGTCTTCAACGTAAACCGTCGCCCCGCCGCGAAGAAGGCCAGCCGATATGAGCTGGAGTCCCTGCAGGGCGCCAGACGTAATCAAGATGGACGACGGCGCCACGATCAGCCCCCGCTTCCGGGCATAGTCTGCCAGGGCCTGACGCAGGGTGGGCATTCCTAACGGCTCGACATAGCCCAAAGACGTAATATTGTCGGCCACGTCCCGCATCGTCTGGCGGAAGGCATCCTGCGGGAACAGCCTGGGATCCAGTTCGCCCGTACCGAGACGGACCAGACGGTCATCGAACTCCAGGGTATTGATGGCCTGGACGACTTCCTGATTGGCCCGGAAATAGCCAGCCGTCATGTAATGGTTCCAATCCGGCTGAACCGGCAGGCGCAGGGACCAGGCCGTACTGGCTACGACCGTCCCCTGGCTGCCCCGGCCCTGGAGTACGCCCGCTTCCAATAGCGGCTTCAGAGCCTGGTTCAGAGTACTCCGGTTCACATGGAAATGCCGGGCCATCTCGCGCTGAGACGGCAGGCGCGTCCCGGCCGGCCATTCACCGCTTTCCATTTTTCCATACATCCATTCGAGGATTTGCCGGTATACGGGCACGGCCTGCGCCGGGTCGGGATGCCATTCGATTTGTACGGGAATATGCCGCTTCATCACATCGTCTCCTTTTTGGTTGGTATAATTCACATCGCTTTGGCGGGTTGGAATCCGGCATAGCTCTGTTATACTGTGATTATACCACACGAACCAACTTTCTTTGGTTGGAAAAGAAGGAGGCTTTTTTTATGTTCTTTTTCCAAGGACTGACCATGGGACTGGCTTACGTCGCTCCCATTGGCATGCAGAATCTCTTCGTCATCCATTCGGCGTTATCCCATTCCCTGCGCCGCGCCGTCGTGACAGCACTCATCGTCTTGTTCTTCGACATCAGTCTGTCGCTGAGCTGTTTTTACGGCATCGGCAGCCTGCTGGATCATCTTCCCTGGCTCAAAGCGGTCATCCTGGGCGCAGGTACGCTGCTCATCCTCTACATGGCCTATGGCATGATCCGCCAGGTCCCGGATGCGCTGGCCCTTAAAGGTCAGCCGGCCTCTCTGGGCCAGACCGTTTCCAAAGCCTGTATCGTCACCTGGATGAATCCTCAGGCCATTTTAGACGGCACGATGCTCCTCGGCGCCTTCCGCATCACCCTGCCTGCCGCCGAAGCCACGACCTTCCTGACCGGCGTCCTCCTGGCATCGGGCCTGTGGTTCCTCTCGCTCACGGGCTGCGTCGCCGCCTTCCGCCACGCCATGCCCCCCCGCATCCTGCGCGCCATCAACGTCCTCTGCGGCACGGTCCTCATGCTGTACGGCCTCCATTTAGGCTATACCTTCGTGCAGTTCTTTCAAATCTGAGACGGATTCTCCATGATACGGAGGATTTCTGCATCGGTATGAGCCATACCTTGATTACCAAACTTTACTGATTTTTCAACCCTTTTTCGATAACGGGCCCGACTTTAGCTGCCCATGCGGCAAAATCTTTTGTTCCCGTCATGACATGCCACGATTTAGCACGATATAAATGCCGGTACAACTTCTGATAATTCGGGTCCGACGCAGCCAATTCCTGCATGACGTCCCGACGAGCCGCTAAGAGATACTGCGGTACACCTTCTTTCGAAGCCGGTTTCAGGGCTGCCATCATGAAAGGCTTAGAAGTCAATAAGGCCACTAATTTTTGAGCCGGTTCTACCTTATTCACTGGAATCTGGGAAGAGATGCTGACGTAATCAACATAGGCCGTCGCTACATCGGGATGTTCACAGCTGGAAATGGCCTTGACGTCTGTATCATCCCCCTGTCCGAAGCGGACGATGGCGCTCATCGCTTCCGGATAGGCATACAACGCCCGGCCATGGCCCTGAGCAAACCATTCAGCCCGCGTAAATTCATTGCCATCGTCATAACGGCCCGTTGCGGTGCCCGTCATCGCGTACAATTCTTTCAAATACTGCATGGCATCCGCTTGAACGTCTCCCATGGCCTGTACCGGAACGACCTTTCCTGTATGGTCCTGAAGAATATTATAGTACTTCATTTCATTATTTAAGCTGAAATCAGCGATGACACCTTCGTCCCGTCCGGGAAGTAATGCCTGGGTCTTCCGTGGACCGATGGCTTCATAAAGCTGTTGCATCGTCTGGACACGGGATACGGCATGATCCTCTTTGTGGTAAAACAGCGTATCCATGCAGACCATCTGCGGGATGCCGTAATACGTCCCCTGAGAGTACCCCTGTTCTAACGTCCAGTCTGGATAGGCAGAGCGGGCTGGAATGGTTTCTCCTAAGGGATAAAGCAGCCCTTTTTCTATATATTGCGGCGCATAAAGGCCATCGAAGACAAAAACATCACTTTTCGGTTCTTCAAAATAGCAATCCCAATCGACGAAACGCAATGTCACATCGGGGTCAATATTCTTCCATTGCGCAGTCAAAGCCGTTTCAAAGGCCTTAATATCAGGAACATAGCGGAACAATCCTACAGTCAGCACCTTTTTGTCTGTCTCCGTTCCCTGTCCCGGTTCACTGGCCATCCCTGTCACCACAGTCATCATGGAAAAGGCCAGGCTTAAAATGATACGAAATAATCGTTGTCTCATATGCTTATCCCCTTCAACATAAATTAGCCAGCAGGCAAAGCCCTGCCAGCTAATTTACATTGTAGCATATGTCATCATGCGTAGTCACTTTTACTTTATAGTTAGTATCACAGAGTTTGTAGTTTACAGAGAAATCTTTTAAATTTAAAACCATTCGCTAACTGCTAACCGCTGACTGCTAAAAAAGCACTGTCTTCATACGACAGTGCCTTTTTATCGCAGTTTCGTCAGAAGACTCCTTCCTCTTAGGTTGGAGATGAATGGCGATTCTGTGATATAATATCAGTAGCAGTTAGACTTCTGCGTGAACAAAAAAGTATTTTCAATCAACGGCCTTTGAGCCGTTTTCGGAGGAGCACTCCCCCTTGCCGCAGCACGACGCCATAGGCGAATCGCGACGGGTAGAAAAGAAGTGCAAAATGTATCTATCAAAGTAAGCAGAACTTCGATTTTGAGGAACTGTGTAAGGGGCTTTTGGACAGCCCTTTGAGAATAAGGCTATCCTGATTCCAGGAGGAAACTTAAACAGCAACCTTCTCAAGAATCTCCTACTTCTACAAGTAGGAGAGGTTCAATACTGCATAGCTCGTTTCCGGCTCATCCACAGGCCGATGGCGATGACGCCGCCAGCTAGTACGGCCTGAAGGGTCATGGGTGCCCAGGCACCGGCCATTTGCTGCATCAGGGTCCCCAAGATTTTATCGTGGCCAATCATGGAACCGGCTGTCCAGCCCAGCAACCCGGCGCCGGCATAGAGGATGACCGGGAAGCGGTCCATGAGCTTGCCGATAACCGTACTGCCGCCGACGATGATGGGGATGCTGATGAGGAAGCCGCAGGCGACGAGGAGAAAGCTGCCGTGCGAAGCCCCGGCGATGGCCAGGACGTTGTCGACGCCCATGGCTGCGTCGGCAATAATGATGGTCTTGATGGCTCCCATGAGGCTGTCTGAAGCCGTCACGTTCTCATCGTGTTCTTCCGGAATGAGCAATTTCACAGCAATGGGCAGCAGGATGAGGCCGCCTAAGGCCTGTAAAAAGGGAATCGTCAACAGCCAGACGGCGATGAGAGTCATGACCAGACGGATGACGACAGCACCGCCGGTCCCGATGAGGATGGCTTTGCGGCGCAGATTGGCCGGCAGCTTATTGGCCGCCATGGCGATGACGACGGCATTATCGCCGCCGAGGAGGATATCCAGTAAAATGATAGAGCCTAAAGCCATGAAAAATTGCATCGATAAGATTTCCATAATATACCTCTTTCTCTGAAAAACAAAAGAGACTTCCGCATGGTATCAGCAAAACTGGTATCATGCGAAAGTCTCACCCATTGCGATAGCAACGCTGCCACCAGCCGGTCAATGCCGGCACGATGTTGATGACAACTGACGAGAGGTTACTCCCCTTCGCGATTCGATTGTAGGCTAAGTATAACAGGCAATTCGTTCTTTGTCAATATCTTTTTCCTTGAAAAGAACGAATATCGGTTACGACATGGCGATAGGCCTCGATGAGGATGTCGAAATCAAGTTCATGAGCGACACCGGCATAGCCGTCGTCCAGGCAGGCTGCCGCTTCTTCCGCCTTCGTCGTAAAGATATAGCAAGGCTTCTTCACCTGCTGGCAGGCCTGGAGGATACGCGCTTTCGCCGCCAGGAAATCGGGATGCGTAAATTGACCTGGCAGGCCCATGGACGTCGGATTAAAAAGTCGTTTTCTCCATTATACCATGATATAATGGAAGAAAACAAAGAGGAGGCATCATCATGAATATACAACGTATCGGATTCATCGGGACCGGTGTCATGGGCAGCGGCATGATCCGGAATTTACAGAAAGCCGGCTATCCCGTCAACATCAACACGCGAACGAAGGCCAAGGCCGAAAAGCTCATCCAGGAAGGCGGCCGCTGGTTCGATTCGCAGGCAGAATTAGCCGCCCAATCGGACATCGTCATTACCATGGTCGGTTATCCCCAAGACGTGGAAGCCGTCTATTTCGGTGACCAAGGCATATTTCACGGCAAACAGGGCGGTTTCGTCATCGACATGACCACGTCCAGTCCCTCCCTGGCCAAGCGCATCTACGCCCAGGCCAAAAAACAGGGCATCGAAGCCTTGGATGCGCCCGTTTCCGGTGGCGACATCGGTGCTCGTCAAGGGACACTGGCCATCATGGCCGGCGGCGAAGAAGCGGCCTTTGAAGCCATGAAGCCTATTTTCTCGGCTATGGGCCAGACCCTGACCTATTTCGGCCCGGCCGGCAGCGGCCAGTATGCCAACCGGCCGGCAGCGGCCAGTATGCCAAGATGAGCAACCAAATCGCCATCGCCTCGAACATGATGGGTGTCTGCGAAGCCATGGCCTACGCGAAAAAAAGCGGCCTCGACCCGGAAAAAGTCATCGCCACCCTTTCCGCCGGAGCCGCCGGCTCCTGGTCCCTGGCAAATCTGGCACCGCGCATGCTGCAAGGCGATACGAAACCAGGTTTTTACATCAAGCACTTCCTCAAAGACATGCACATCGCCATCGAATCGGCAGAAGAAATGGGACTGGACCTGCCAGGACTGCGCTTAGCCAAAAAACTCTACGACCAGCTGGCCGACCAAGGCATGGAAAACTGCGGGACCCAGGCCTTGTTCCAGTGGTATGACCACCAATAAGGAGCTGCCCCATGGACAGTCATGCCATCCGCTGCTTTCAGCGGGTCTTTGAAAAAGAGAGCATACACCAGGCGGCCAAGGACCTGTGCATGACGCCGCAGGGCGTGAGCCGGGTCATCAGTGCTTTAGAAGGAGAAATGCAGACGGCCCTTTTTATCCGCAGCCGCAAGGGCATGGAAGCGACGCCGGAAGGCCGGTATTTTTACGAGCACACGCAGGAACTGACCCGCCAGCTCCTGGACCTGCAGCTGGGGATGCAGGCGTTGAAGCGGAAAAAAGCAGGCCTGCATATCGGCTTCTCCTGCGGCGTCCTGAATATCCTCTCCATCCATGTCTTGAAAGGCGTCATGGCCCGCCATCCGGACAAGTCCCTGGAATGGGTCGAGGATTTCAATGAAAAGATTGTCCAGCTCATTGCCGAAGACAGCTTGTCCTGCGGCTTCTGTATCGGCCCGATCCGGTCAGATGCCTTTTTCCAGCAGGAAATCTATCGCACTGGCATCGAAGCCGTCGTCTATGAGGGCCATCCTTTTTATGACCGGCTGTCCATCACTATTGAAGACCTGAAAGGGCAGCCCCTCATCGGCCTGAACGAGCATTTCTCCTTATTCCATAGCATCGTCAGGCGCTGTGCCGATTTCGGCTTTACGCCGCAGTTCGTCGTCAAGACCATGGAGAGCCGCCTCATCTATCACTTCTGTCAGGAACGCGTCGGCATCGGTATCAACGTGAACATCCATGCCGCCCCGTCGCCGCTTCGTTACGTCCCCATCACGGAAGGGACGCCGTGGCGCATCTTCTTTGTCTGTAAAAAAGAAAAGCGCGATGATTCCTTATTCCAGGAAATCATCGCGGCCCTGACCTCGCATCTGCAACCATAGCAACAAATCGTTGACACCTGCTGCCGTTCCTTTGATGGACGACAGCTCTTTTTTTATGATACTGTAGAGGAGAAATGCAGAGACACTATCATGCTGATTACAGGAGGTTCCTCATGACTCGAAAATTCCCGCACGTATCCAGTCCCATCACCATTGGCCGCACGACCTTCCGCAACCGTATCTTTTCGGCTCCCATGTGTGGTACGGACATTACCAATGACGGCTGTATCGGTCCGAAATCGACGGCCTTTTACGAATTGCGCGCCAAAGGCGGTGCCGCTGCCGTCACGGTTTCCGAATTGATGGTCCATCCCCAGACCGACGGCTCTCACGCTTACCATCTGGACGAATCGATTCTCAATTCCCTGGCCGCAGCGACGTACACGGCCGATGCCATCCGCCGCCACGGCGCCATCCCCTCGCTGGAATTATCCCATTCGGGCCAATTCGCCGGGACCTATATGACCGACAAAAGCCGTCAGCACGGGCTCTGCCAGTGGGGTCCCAGTGAAGGGATGCGCCCTGATGGCGTCCCGGTCAAAGCCCTGACCCAGGAACTGATCGACGATATCGTGAAAGCCTATGGTCACGCTGCGGGCCTGGCCAAACGTGCCGGTTTTGGAATGGTCATGATCCACGGCGGCCACGGCTGGCTCATCAACCAGTTCCTCTCGCCCTTGTTCAACCACCGCAGCGACCGATACGGCGGCTCCCTGGAAAACCGCGTCCGTTTCGCCATCGAAGTCCTGCAATCGATCCGCGCCGCTGTCGGCCCCTTTTTCCCCATCGAATTCCGCATGAGCGGCGCCGAATTCACTGAAGGCGGCTACGACCTGGAAGAAGGCATCCAGATTGCCCAGGCCATCGAAGCCTACGCCGATATCATCCATGTATCGGCCGGTACGTATCAGAAAACCTTTGGCATCACTCACCCTTCGATGTTTGAAGCCCACGGGCGCAACGTCTATTTAGCTGCGGAAATCAAGAAGCACGTCAGCAAGCCCGTAGCGACTATCGGCGGCCTGACCGACCCGGCCATGATGGAAGACATCATCGCTTCGGGGAAAGCCGACATCGTCTACATGGCCCGGCAGCTGCTGGCCGATCCTGAAACGCCGCAGAAAATTATGGAAGGCCGGGATGCCGACATCGTCCACTGCCTGCGCTGTTTCACCTGTATGGCTGAACGGGCGGCGACTGCCACGCGCCGCTGCACCGTCAATCCCCTCATCGGCCGGGAACTGGACGGGACGGAAATCCAGCCGGCACCGGTCAAAAAGAAAGTCCTCGTCGCCGGCGCCGGCCCTGGTGGATTGTATGCAGCCTATACGGCAGCCCGCCGCGGTCATCACGTCATCCTCTGTGAAAAAGAAAGCGAAGTCGGCGGCATCCTGAAAAGCGAACAGGCCATCCCTTTCAAACGGGAAATGTATGAATTGGGAAAAACTTATGAACGCCTGGCCCGCCAGGCCGGTGTCGAAATCCGCCTGAATACGGAAGTAACGCCGGCATACGCTGCCAAAGAAAAGCCGCAGGCCCTGATCATCGCCGCAGGGTCACGTCCCCTCGTCCCGCCGATCAAAGGCTTGGACGGCGACAACGTCATCATCGTGAACCAATACTATAAAGAAAAAGCCAAAGTCGGGAATCACGTCATCGTCTTCGGCGGCGGCCTGGCAGGCTGCGAATGTGCCATCCACCTCGGCCAGGAAGGCAAAGAAGTGGAACTCATCGAAATGCGCCCGGCCCTGGCACCGGATGCCAATGTCCGCCACCGCCCCCTGCTCCTGGCTCAAATCGAAAAGTACGTCCACGTCCATACGCAGTATAAGGGCCTCGAAGTCACGCCAGAAGGCGTCCTCTGCCAGGACCCGCAGGGCCAGCGCGTCCTCGTCCCTGGCGATACGGTCATCTGTGCCTTAGGCCAGCGGTCCCGTACCGACGTCGTAGAAGCCCTGCGGGACAGTGCGCCTTTCGTCCGCGTCATCGGCGATGCGGCCAAAGTATCTACCATCACCAACGCCGTCTATTGGGGTTACTGGGCTGCCCTCGATATCTGATATCTGATCCTGGTCAGTCCTCATACCAGCCAAACAGGGTTTGCCCCGTCTCTAACTGCTGAATCCGAGCCATGTCGTCCGGCGTCAGGGTGACGTCGAAAATATCGAGATTCTCCACCATCCGCTCCCGATGGGACGATTTCGGGATGACGCCGATGCCCTGCTGAACCAGGTACTGCAAGGCAATCTGTGCGGCCGTCTTGCCGTATTTCTCGCCGACAGCCTGTAAAATGGGCTCCTGGAATATGGGCTTTTTCCCTTCTGTAAAAGGGCTCCATGCCTGCATTTGTGTCCCCTGTGTTACAAGTGCCTGCTGGAGCTCTTTTCGTCTGTAATAGACGTGGCACTCGACTTGGTTGACCATGGGGATAATATAACAGCTTCCGATAAAATCAAGATATTCCCGGACATTGAAATTAGAAATGCCAATGGCCCGGACCACGCCCTGGCGGTAAGCTTCAGTCAAGGCCCGATACATATCCAATGCCTCGTTGTAAGGCTCATGGATGAGCAGCAAGTCGATATAGTCGGTCTGCAATCGGTCCAGCGATTCTTCGATGCCCTGCCAGGCCAGCTCATAACCGGCCCGGGTCTGGCACAGTTTCGTCGTAATGAAGACATCCTCCCGGCGAAGGCCGCTTTCGGCCACGGCCTGGCCGACGATGGCTTCGTTATCGTACATGTGGGCCGTATCGATGAGACGGTAGCCGACGGATAAGGCCTCCCGGATAGCCTGCTTCCCTGCTTCTCCTTTCAGCATCCACGTACCAAAACCAACAGCCGGCATAGTCAGACCATTATTCAAAATGATGTGCTTGTGCATGCTACTCCTCCATTCATCCTACAAATTCATTGAACCTCTCCCACTTACTAAAGATTTTCGAGCATCCGGATTTCATTCTTCATGAGGTACCAGGTCTTATCCGGCAGGCGGCCGTTAACGAGGTACTCAGAAGTTTGAGCTTCTATAAGGAGCCATTATTAAGCATCCACGTTTCAAACCGGCAAATACTCGGATTTTGATTGATGAAATCATTGAGCTCCTCATCGATAATGCGGATTCCCTTACGACGAGGTTCACTGGCAAATCGATTCGTGATTTCATAACAGATTCGTGGCGGTGGTGGCGTTTTCAGCGTGTAGAAGACGAGATCCGAATTATTACGAATGGCATCTGAAACAACGGACATATAACCGGGAACAACAAATCCTTCAAGAACTGTATGCAGGGAAAACAACCTTAGAAATTTACGGATTCGACCGATTGATTTATCAAAAGAACAGCATGCATAGTTAAATGTAAATAAAAGAGGGCTGTCTCCTTAAGCCATTTTAGCTTCGGCGGCAGTTTTCTTTTTTTGTTCTATTTCATTTTTCTATTTTCCTTTTCTAGCTAAACGTAAAAAACTCCCCTTCACATGGGCGCTCCTGCGCCTGATTCCCAGAATCTATTGCGGCAAAGCCGCTTCTGAGTATTAAGTTTGCTGTTTATAATTTTTTACCCCTCTTGTCATTTGACAGCATTTATGTTAGCGTTTAACCAGGAATATGAGGAGGGAAATCAATGAAAACTTGGGAAGACTATAAGAATCATGTAAAGGCCATCAGTGAAAACTCAGGCTTTGACATCAAGGAGATGGAAGAACTTGTCTTTGCCCGTAAACGATGGATAGAAAGCCAGATGCTCGCCTATGGATTCCAGAAAATCAGGAACACCTATATTCTTGAAAAACCATTGCTTGACGGAGATTTCAAAACGACTATCTCCGTTACCTCAAAAGGAGCGGTTACGGGTAACGTCATTGACTCGATGACCCAGGATGAATACTACCAGCTTCGCCAGGAACAAGCTGCCGGCGCCTATATCCATACGGTCCGGGCTGCTTACATGTCCCTGCTCAAGGACATTGCCGCTTCCTGTTGCAGAGATATCCTGTTCGCCTCACAACAAGCCAATCGGCTGACCCAAGCCATTTTAGACAACTTTCAAGTCAAGCCGGATTTCCCATGGGAAGGTTCTGCTCATTATCAGTCTTACGGAACCTTCCGCCATGCTTCCAATCGAAAATGGTTTGCTCTCATCATGAATGTAAAAAGAGATGTATTAGACAAGGATGGGAATACGGCCCTGACCGATATTATAAATGTAAAAATCCCGCCGGCCAAGGGCGACGAGCTCCGACAAATCCCCGGCATCTATCCAGCTTATCACATGAACCACAAGACATGGATTTCGGTAGTGCTGGATGATACCTTATCGGATGAAAGCATCATGGATTTCATCAACACTAGCTATCAATTAACAATCCACTAAGGATAAATTCAATCAGCAGACAAACATAGCGGAGCCATTACACCAAGCAAATGTTGCTTTATGTGACAGCTCCGCTTTTTGCGTTTTAAGTTTGTAGTTATTACTTCATAATCAAAATCGGAACCTGACTGCGCAGGAGGACATAGTTGCTGACGCTGCCCAGGAGGATTTTCTTTAATCCCGACAAACCGCGGTTGCCGATGATGATCAGGTCCGTCGGGTAGTCTTCGCTGTACTGGACGATGTTCTTGGCCGGGTCGCCGATTTGGACGACGGCCTGGATGTGGATTTCTTTGGGGATGCGGGGCATCAGCTTGAGCAGGATCTGATAGCCTTTTTCCTTCAATTCTCCCGGGACGTAGCCGCCGGTACTGACTTGTTCAAAAGAGTTGATTTCCTTATTCATATCGACGACGGTCAGCAGTGTCACCTGACTGCCGCATTTTTCGGCCAGGTATACGGCCTTTTCTAAGGCTCTGACAGACGGTTCCGAACCGTCGACAGGGACCAGGATGTGCTGAAATTCTTCCATCATGCATGTTCCTCCTTCTGCCGTGCCAGTTCTTTCTGCCGGGTCCCATAGAAGACGAGGCAGAAGACGATGATGAGGCAGGCGAAATAAATGAGAAAGCCGCCGAATTCCGGAGCGATATCCCAGAAACCGGCGCCGCGCAGGGTAATGTCGCGGGTAAATTCATATTCCCAGGTCAGCGGGAAAAAATGAGCGAAATAGCGGACCCACAGGCTCTGTTCCATGAGCGGGCTCGTCGCCCCGCCGAGGATGAAGCCCATAGGGATGAATAAGATCATGCGGCTGGCGGCGACGCCGGGATTGGCCGCGTTCCAGCCAAAGAGCAGGCTCATGACGCCGACGGCCGGGATATAGAAACACTGGGTCAGGAAAAAGAGCCAGACACTGCCGGCAAAGGCCATATCGTTCAGATAGTGGAGGATGACCATGCCGACGGTCAGGGCCATCATCAGGCAGGCGCAGTATGGGACGAGACGGGACAGGACGGACGGCCACCGGCGCTTCTTCGATGAAGTTATTCCCAAGCAGGACCGTGAACAGGACGGCGCAGACGACAGCGACCAGCATAGCGACCTTTTCATAGGGCATGCCCATGCCGGAATATACATAAGCAGGACACCGCCTGCCAGGAAGATGCCGA
Source organism: Megasphaera indica (assembly GCF_046614755.1). Taxonomy (NCBI): domain Bacteria; kingdom Bacillati; phylum Bacillota; class Negativicutes; order Veillonellales; family Veillonellaceae; genus Megasphaera; species Megasphaera indica. The sequence goes on along the minus strand of NZ_JBKKJR010000002.1, from coordinate 49,350 downwards.
TGAAAAATAGGCCCAGGCGCCATGCCCGCTTTGGCAGATGCACTGTTTGTCCCTTCATGGTAATCATTCCTTTCTCTCTATTATAATTAGCTAACTAACTATATAGGTGAATCAAGAGGTTACGTTCTATTATAGCGTAACCGTATCCGAACACATTGATTAGCTTGTTAATTATAATTATATACCCGAAAAAGAATAAAGTCCAGTCCCTGAATCAGGACTGGACTTCTTTGGACAAAGCTCCGGCCGCCTTGGTTTCATCATCCAAGGACAGCCGGGCCAGGCGTTCGATGAAAAAGACGCGGCGATTGAAGAAATTGACGAAGCGCCCGACGAGCATGGCCGACACCAGCGTGCCGACGCCAAGGCCAGTCAGGGTCCCCAGGCCGCCGTAAAGGGTTGACAAGATGACGGCAATGGTGACCATGGTCGAATCGAAGGCGACTTTCGTCGAGCCCATCCGCCATTTCCCCGTCTGGGCAATGGCCTTGACGGCCCCGTCGCCAGGCACCATCAGGACCTGCGACGCCACTTCGATGCAGATGCCGAAGGCCAGGATCGCACAGCCGGCCACTAAGAGAGCTGCGGCAAAAGGCCAGTTCAGTCCCTGTAATCCTGCCATGGCGTGCATGAAAAAGTCGATGGCTGCGCTGAAGACGAAGTTAATGGCAATCTGCAGCAGCTCTACGGGCCGGAACTGGCGGCGCAGCAGGGCAATCTGCAAGACGATGAAGGCCATGTTGAGGACAAAGGTCAGCTGGCCGAAGGTCCACGGCGTATAGAGGCTGACGACGAGGGGCACGCTGGAAATGGGCGACGTCCCCAGGCTGGCGACAGTAATCAAGTCGATGCCGAAGGCTGTCATCAAGATACTGCAAAGAAAGACACTGACCCGTATTTTCAAATGATGCATACGCCGCATACTCAATCGCCCCACTTCTTTTCATTCTCCATAATGCGATGAAACGTCGCCATGAACTGCTGGCGTGCTTCCGGCTCGATACCCTGCCACATTTCATCGTCGATGCCATAAATGACCTGGCGGATCCGCTTGGCCTTTTCCCAGCCCTTTTCCGTCAGGAAGATGGCCACGCCCCGCTGATCTTCGGGCCGCGTTTCCTTTCGGATGAGGTCCAGCTTTTCCATGCGCTTCAGCAGGCTGGTCACCGTCGACTTGTCGATGATGCACTCGCGGCTGATATCCTTCTGACTGGCGCCGTCATGGAACCACAGATATTCCAGTATCTTAGGCTGACCGGGCATGAGCCCTTCCCGCTTGATGCGGCGGCCGATTTCCCGGTTCGACCGGTGGAACCCTAACAACAGTAAAATATGCAACGCTTCTTCGTCCATGGCGATTCCCCTTTTAATTAGTTTTAATTCCAACTACATTCCTTATTATATCGCAAGAAGGAGAAAAGTCAACAGGGCGCCCCTTACAAGGGGCGCCCACTCCAGGATATGTACGATTTACCAACCACTTTTCTAGAAAAATCCTCCATATTCTGAGACGGGCTCGCCACGTGCGAGCCCCTACAAACTGCAAACTAACATCGGTCTGCAATCAATGAGCCGTTTCGGCAGCAGGCAATTCGCTGGTGCAGTGCGGGCAGCGGGTTGCATCGTCCGCGATGGGCTGGCGGCAGAACGGGCAGAGCCGCGGTTCCGGAGCCGGTTCCGGTTTGGGCAGGAAGCGGTTCAGCTGTTTGAGGACCATGAAAATGGCAAAGGCGATGATCAGGAACTCAATGACCGTGTTAAGAAAGGAACCGTAAGCAATGACAGGGATCCCGGCTGCTTTCGCTTCGGCCAGGGACTCGACGTGTTCTGTGCTCAAAGGGATGAAGAAGTCCGAAAAATCAATCCCGCCGAGGAGAACCCCAAATGGGGGCATAATAATGTTGTTGACCAGTGACGTGACGATTTTCCCAAAAGCTCCGCCGACGACGACACCGACTGCCATGTCCAGCACGTTCCCCCGCATGGCAAATTCTTTGAATTCCTTGATGATGCCCATGTTTTCCACTCCTATCTGTGGTGTAAAAAATAAATTATAAAAAAATAGGGACTCGCATGATGGCAGAAACTGTCGTGCGAGTCCCTATTCATCATAGCGGAAAAAGGGCAAGCTGACAATGATTTTTTATTTTTGTTATATTTATTTAATAAAGCGACAGGAGCTGCGGCAAAAAGCCCGATTCCTGTATGGCTTCGATACATTCCAGGATGCCGACGGCCAGGACGAACCAGAGGACGTCGCCGGCAGCATGGCGGAAGACTTTCGGTTTAACTGTATATTCCTGCGGTTCATGGTAGAGCGACCATTTCGGGAAGAAACGGGGTACTTCCCGGATGTAGGCAGTATACGGTTCCCCGAAGATGCGATGCAGCCGGACTTCTTCCGTATAGATGACCGGGATGTACATGACGGCAAAGAGGAGGACCAGCAGCGCCGTCAGGGTCAGCGATTCCATGCACAGACCGACGCCGATGCCGCCGAGGAAGCTGAAGAAATACAGCGGATTCCGGCAGACCGAATACGGTCCTTCGCGGACCAGGACGTCATTCTTATAGCCGGCAATGTACTGAGCGCACCACATGCGGCCTGCCATGGCGGCGCCGACGCAGAGGCAGCCCACGAGGAATAAGATGCCCGAGACATACAGGGCCGTGACATCCAATTCCTTTTGCGAGAACATGAATAAAAATAAAAACAGAAGCCCAATGACTTGGGAAATACGGGTGCGGTAATGGTCCAGGAAATACATGGTGACTCCTCCTCTTGTCCTAATTGATAAGGCCAGTATAACGGTCATTTCTAACGAAAAATTAGGCAAAATTTAAAGGAATCATAAAGATTTGTGAACAGACTGCGTATTCTTTGTAACAACTTTTATGTTACAATAAAAGAAACGTCATTCGTCCATTTTTAAGGAGGCATCTGCCATGTTCAAAAAATTACTCATACTCACCCTCAGCGCCCTGCTCTGCTGCGGTGCAGCTATGGCGGCTGACACGACGTCCATGACCGACAAAGCCCGCCAGGCTGAAACACAGTCCCTGCCGTCGACGATCAAACATCTCGACCTGGTCCTGGTCCTCGATAAGAGCGGCTCCATGTATGGCCTGGAAAGCGATACTATCGGCGGCTACAACGCCATGATTGCCAAGGAAAAAGACCTCGACGTCGACACCAAGGTCACGACGGTCCTGTTCAACAATAAAGTCGACATCCTGACGGACCGCAGCAACATCAACAGCCTGTCGGACATGACGACCAAGGATTACCGCGTCGGCGGCTCGACGGCCCTCCTCGATGCTGTAGGCAACACGATTGCCAAGATTTCCGACACGCCGGGTATTTCTGACAAAGATCATAAGGTCATCTTCGTCATCATTACGGACGGACAGGAAAATGCCAGCACGGAATATTCCAAGGCGACGATCCAGAAAATGATTTCCGATAAAAAAGCCCAGGGCTGGGACTTCATTTTCCTCGGCGCCAATATCGACGCCGCTTCGGAAGCCCAGAACCTGGGTATCGATGCCGACCATGCCGTCAAGTACCGCAATACCTCGACAGGCGTCCAGAAGAACTTCGCCGCCATTGCCGCTTATACGCGCAGTGCCGTCCAGCAGCAAGACGACGACTCCTGGAAAGATAACATCGAAAAGGATAAATAAGTCTTATTTCAAACCTGCCAATTTGGCCGGGTCCATGGCTTTATCGAACTGCTCTGCCGTGACCCATCCCGTCTTCAGGGCTGACTCTTTCAAGGTCAGCCCTTCTTTGGCTGCCTGTTTGGCAATGGTGCAGGCCTTGTCATAGCCGACGAGGGGCACCAGGCCCGTGACCAGGATGAGCGAGTTGTAGAGGTTGGTCGTGATCCGTTCGCGGTTCGGTTCGATGCCGACGACGCAGTGCTTGCGGAAGGAATCCATGCAGTCCGTGAGCAGGCGGATAGACTGGATCAGGTTGTAGGCGATGACAGGCATGAAAACATTGAGCTCGAAGTTCCCCTGGCTGGCGGCGATGCCCAAAGTCGCGTCGTTGCCCATGACCTGGACGGCGACCATCGTGACGGCTTCGCACTGCGTCGGGTTGACTTTGCTGGGCATGATGGAGCTGCCCGGTTCATTTTCGGGGATACGGATTTCGCCGATGCCGCAGCGCGGTCCCGACGACAGCCAACGGACGTCATTGGCGATCTTCATGAGGTCGCAGGCCAGGGCCTTGAGCATGCCGTGGACGACGACGAGTTCATCCTTACTGGTCAGGGACTGGAACTTGTTCGGCGCCGTATGGAAGGTCGTGCCCGTCAGCTGGCTGACGATTTCGGCAAAGCGCACATCGTAGCCTTTCGGGCAGTTGATGCCCGTGCCGACGGCCGTGCCGCCCATGGCCAGGTCGCGGAGGAAATCGACGCCCTGGACCAGCATATCCCGGTCACGCTGGATCATGCGGGCCCAGCCGCTAAATTCCTGGCCCAGCGTCAAGGGCGTCGCATCCTGCAAGTGGGTCCGGCCGATCTTGACGATGTCCTTGAAGGCTTCCTGTTTGACCCGGAGTGCCTGATAAAGGGCTTCCATGGCAGGGAACAGTTTCTGTTCGATGAGCATGACGCCGACCATATGCAGGCCTGTCGGGAAGGTATCGTTCGAGCTCTGGGAATGATTGACGTGGTCATTGGGATGGACATTCAAGTCCTTGCCCTGGGCTTTTAAGATTTGTTTAGCCCGGTTGGCGACGACTTCGTTGACGTTCATGTTGAACTGCGTCCCGCTGCCGGTCATCCATACGGCCAGGGGGAAATTGCCATCGAGTTTGCCGGCCAGGATGTCATCGCAGGCCTGGAGGATAGCGTCGGCCCGGTCGCCGTCGACGACGCCCAATTCCTTGTTGGTCAGAGCTGCCGCCTTTTTCAAATAAGCAAAAACCGTGACCATTTCGGCAGGAATCTTTTCCGTGCCGATCTTAAAATTCTCGAAGCTGCGCTGTGTCTGGGCACCCCAGAGTTTATCAGCCGGGACTTTGATTTCCCCCATCGAATCTCTTTCTATACGGTATTCCATGACGAACCTCCAATCAGATTATATAAAACATAGCGGACTCAGGCGGGCGCCCTTTGGGTCGCCCCTACGTTGGGTCCCCAAGGGGGACCGTATGAGGAACGAGGAACGGTTTCCCCACATTTGCGGCCGTATACTCCATATTATATAAAACATGGCGGACTCGGCGGACGCCCTTTGGGTCGCCCCTACGTTGGGTCCCCGCAGGGGACCATTCGAGGAACGATGAACGACCTACGACAAGCCCATGGGATTGGGCTGGAAGATGCGGCCGTCCATGAGTTGCAGGTCATCGGCGATGAGCGGGCGGAATTCCATCTGGCCCAGGATGTCCCGTTCCAGGTCCATGCCCGGTGCGATTTCCGTCAGCATCAGGCCCTGCTGTGTCAGGCGGAAGACGGCCCGTTCAGTGACGACCAGGACGTGCTGGTCATGACTGGCCGCATAAGAGCCGGAAAAAGTGACCTGTTCGATGTCCGTCTTGAACTTCTGGTATTTCCCTTCATGGTCGATGACCAGGCGCCCGTCTTCGCAGTGTTCCCGCAGGCCGCCGGCTGTAAAAGTCCCCATGAGGATGAGTTTCTTCGTGTGCTGGGCCAAGTCGATGAAGCCCCCGGGCCCGGTGACGCGACCGTGGAATTTCGAAACATTGACATTGCCCATGGCGTCGATTTCCGCCAGGCCCAGGGCGCAGAGGTCGAGGCCGCCGCCGTGGCAGATATCGAACATGTCGGCCATCTTCAGTTCCGCTTCGGCATTAACAGCGGCCCCCATATCGAGGCCCGACAAGGGAATGCCGCCGATGATGCCCGAATCGGCCGCCAGGGTCAGGCTCGGTCCGAAGCCCTCTTCAGCGGCGACAGAGCCGATGATTTCCGGGATGCCGATGCCCAGGTTCATGACATCGCCTTTTTTCAGTTCCATCGCCGCCCGGCGGGCACAGATTTTGCGATTGTCCAGAGGATGCGGCGGCAGGGACTGGATGGACTTGCGCCCTTCGCCGCTCAGTTCCGGCCGGTAGCCGTGGGTCGAAAAGCTCTGGACGTGGTACTTCGGCCGCGGCACGACGACGTAATCGACGAGGAAATGGTGGATCTTCACGAGGCGCGAATCGAGGCTGCCGCGAGGCACGACGTCTTCGACCTGGATGACGACGATACCGCCGGAATTATGCGTCGCTTCGGCCACTTCCAGCTGTTCACCAATCATGGCTTCGCGCTGGAGGGAAATGTTGCCGTCTTCGTCAGCCAGAGAACCGCGGATAAAGCAGACCTGTATGGGAAAGGCCGGATAATACAGGTATTCGCTGCCATCGATTTCCATCAGGCGGACGATGTCTTTCCCTTCGCGGACGGTCTTTTCATTGGCCTTGCTGCCGTCCAGACGCGGATCAGCCAAGGTATGCAGACCAATATCGGTCCAGACGCCCTTACGGCCGGCGGCGATAGCCCGGTACAGCTCCAGGAGCGTCCCAGCCGGGACCGTATAAGCCAAGCACTGGTCAGCTGCGACCTTGTCGGATAATTTCTTTTCCATGCCGAAATGACTGGTAATGATAGTCCCGATGAGGCCGTCTGCAGCCAGTCGGTCACCGCCGCGCTGGCCGCCGTCGCCGGTACCGGCAATCTTGACCAGCGTCAGGTTGCGGGGATGTCCTTCGTCGGCATAGCGGTCGTGGAGAGCCTTGAATAAACCATCAGGCGTACCGAAGCCGGCATGACCGCTGACAGCCAGGGTCATATCATCGCCGACGAGACGCGCCGCTTCGGCAGGCGTAATAAACTGTGTCATAACGACCTTCCTTTCGTGTGGTAATGAAAAAAGGACCTGTCGTACGACGACAAGTCCTTTTAAGTGGTTAGCAGTTAGTGGTTAGTGGTTAGCGGATGGCTTTCAATTTAAAGGTTTCTCTGCAAACTACAACCGTCGTCGGTCGTTCATCGCAGGTCGAAAAAGACTTCGACGAACAATGAACGATGAACGTTATTTCAAGTGTTTCAATCCTTTGGCGCCGATGTCGCTGCGGACTTGCTGGCCGTCGAAGTGGATGCGTTTGACGTTGGCATAGGCCTTTTCGATAGCACTTTGGAGGTCCGGTGCTACGGCCGTGACGCCGAGGACGCGGCCGCCGTTGGTGACGTACTGGCCGTCTTTCTTGGCCGTGCCGGAATGAAAGACCATGACGTCTTCTTTATCGACAGCATCGAGACCGCTGATGACATCGCCCTTATGGGACGAAGCGGGATAGCCGGCAGAGGCCATGATGACGCAGCAGGCAGCGGCGTCTTTCCAGTGGACCATGTCAGCCGTCAGCGTGCCCTTGGCGCAGGCATACATGATCTGAGCCAGGTCGCCGTCGAGGAGCGGCAAGACAGCCTGTGTTTCGGGATCGCCGAAGCGGCAGTTGAATTCGACGACTTTCGGGCCGTCTGCCGTAATCATCAGGCCGGCATAGAGACAGCCCTGGTAGGTGATGCCTTCCTGTTTGAGGCCATCGACGACGGGTTTCAAAATCTTTTCTTCGACTTCCTTGCGGATTTCCGGCGTGACAACCGGTGCCGGCGCATAAGCCCCCATGCCGCCCGTATTGGGGCCTTCGTCGTTATCGAAGATACGCTTGTGGTCCTGAGCCGAAATCATGGGTACGATGGTCTTGCCATCGACGAAAGCCAGGAGGCTCGCTTCTTCGCCGACCATACATTCTTCAATGACGATGCGGCCGCCGGAAGCACCGAAGATGTGGTCTTCCATCATGGCGTTGACGGCTTCGATGGCTTCTGCTTCCGTCTGGGCGACGACGACGCCCTTGCCGGCAGCCAGGCCATCGGCCTTGACGACAATCGGTGCGCCCTGTTCCTTAATATAGGCCTTGGCGGCATCGCCATCGGTAAAGGAGGCGTAAGCTGCCGTCGGGACGTGGTATTTCTTCATGAGGTTCTTGGCGAAGACTTTGGACCCTTCCATCTGGGCTGCGGCCTTGTTCGGGCCAAAGACAGCCAGGCCCTTGGACTGGGCCAGGTCGGCAATGCCTTCGGTCAAGGGGACTTCCGGACCGACGACGAGCATGTCGATGCCTTCGTTTTTGGCATAGTCCGTAATGGCGTCTAAATCGGACAGGGCGATGTCGACGCACTGGGCGACTTCACTCATAGCGGCGCTGCCGGGAATGGCATAGAGCTTATCGACGCTCGGGCTCTGAGCCAATTTCCAAGCCAAAGTATGTTCGCGGCCGCCGCCGCCGATGACTGCTACTTTCATTATTTTGCGGCCCCCTTCTGAACCTGTTCTGCCAGGTATGCGGCAATGGCCGTATCATAGACAGCCGTGTGATGGAAGGCTTCCTGAGCCAGTTCCAGGCGGTACTGGTCGGAGAATTCGCCGTCCTTCTGGAGGATGGAAATGATTTCGCCGTATTTGGACGGGTTGGTGACGATGGCGACGTATTTGTTATTCTTTGCCGAAGCGCGGACCATGCAGGGACCGCCGATGTCGATGTTTTCAATGGCTTCAGCCAAGGTGACATCCGGTTTGGCAATGGTCTGCTGGAACGGATAGAGGTTGACGACGACCAGGTCGATCGGTTTGATGCCGTGTTCTTTCATGGCTTTAACGTGTTCCGGATTGTCGCGGACAGCCAGGATAGCCCCGTGGATTTTCGGATTCAGCGTCTTGACGCGGCCGTCCATCATTTCCGGGAAGCCCGTGACGTCCTGAACGGCGATGACCGGTACGCCCGCTTCTTTCAGAGTCCGCATGGTGCCGCCCGTGGAGATGATTTCAATGCCGAGGTCAGCCAGGGCTTTGCCCAGTTCGACGACGCCCGTTTTATCAGATACACTAATGAGTGCGCGTTTTACTTTCATGAAAAATTCCTCCTATTCCTGAGTCCCTTTGACGACATTGCCGTCGATAGTCAATTTATCATCGCAAAAGAGCGCTGCCGCTCTGACATAAGTCGGATGTTCCTTGGTGAGGATCCGGGCTGCCAGCGTGTCTTCCGTATCGTCTTCGTAGACCGGTACGGCTGACTGCAAGATGATCGGGCCGGCATCCATGTCGGGAACGACGAAATGGACCGTGCAGCCAGCGATCTTGACACCGGCTTCGACGGCCTGGCGCTGGGCGTGGAGGCCGCGGAACGACGGCAGCAGGGCCGGATGGATATTGAGCATCTTGTGTTCATAATGGGAAATGAAGTCACCGCTCAAGAGGCGCATGAAGCCGGCCAGGCAGATGATGTCGGCCTGATACGGTTCAATGGCGTCGAGGATATATTTTTCAAAGGCCGCTTTCGAGTCGAAGGATTTGCGGTCGGCCAGAATGACCGGTACGCCCCATTCCTTAGCGCGGTCCATGACCGGTGCGCCCGGGATATCGCAGACCAGGGCCTTGATTTCCGCATTGATTGTGCCGGCTTCGACGGCATCGTGGAGGGCGATGGCATTGGAGCCACGGCCCGATGCGAAAATGACCATCTTCTTTTTAGTCATGGAATACGCCTCCCCGCAAGGTTACGGGTACGTCGGAATCGACGACTTTGCCGATGACATAGGCCTTTTCATCGCGGTCGGCCAGGTTCTTGAGGACGGCATCAGCGTCTTTTTCATCGACAATCATGATCATGCCGATGCCCATGTTGAAGGTACGGTACATTTCCTTGGCATCGACGTTGCCCCATTTCTGGAGGAGTCCGAAAATCGGCAGCTGCGGCCACGCCGTGACGTCGATATCGACGCCGACGCCTTTCGGCAGGACGCGGGGGATGTTTTCATAGAAACCGCCGCCAGTGATGTGGACCATGCCCTTGACGGTGAAGTTCTTGATGATCGGCAGGCACGGACGCGGATAGAGGCGGGTCGGCGTGAGCAGGCATTCACCGATGGTCATGCCCAGTTCATCGACGTACTGGTCGAGCTTCATGTTCTGCCGTTCCAGGACGATCTTGCGGACCAGGGAGAAGCCGTTGGAGTGGACCCCTGTCGAAGGCAGGCCGATGAGGACGTCGCCGGCCTTGATGTTTTCGCCGGTAATGACCTTGTCGCGGTCGACGATGCCGACGCCGAAGCCAGCCAGGTCATAGTCGTCTTTGGCATAAAAGCCGGCCATTTCAGCCGTTTCGCCGCCGAGGAGAGCGCAGCCCGATTCCTGGCAGGCATGGGCAACGCCTTTGACGATGGTCGCAACCTGGACCGGGTCGAGCTTGCCAACAGCGATGTAGTCCAGGAAGAAGAGCGGTTCAGCACCCTGGACGAGGACGTCATTGATGGACATGGCGACACAGTCCTGACCGACTGTATCGTGTTTGCCCATCATGATGGCCAGGCGCAGCTTCGTGCCGACGCCGTCGGTACCGCTGACCAGGATCGGTTTCTTGATGTCGCTGTTCATCAGGGAAAAGAGGCCGCCAAAACCGCCGAGGTCGCCAAGGACTTCCGGACGGTACGTGGCTTTGACCGAATCTTTCATCAATTCTACGGCTTTGTTGCCAGCATCGATGTCGACGCCGGCATCAGCATAAGTCAATCCTTTATTTGTGTTCGAGAGCATATTTTTCTCCTTCCTCATTGGCCTGCGGAGTGTCCGTAGGATAGTCGTTATTGAAGCAAGCTAAGCACATATCTTCCTTGGGGATATGTTCGACAGCCCGGTTGAGACCGTCGATGGAAATGAAATGGAGTTTGTCCACGCCGATGTATTTCTGGATCTGTTCGACACTGAACGTCGAAGCGATGAGTTCCTTGCGGACCGACGTGTCGATGCCGTAGAAGCAGGGATACTTGATAGGCGGTGCCGATACGCACATGTAGACTTCCTTGGCGCCGGCTTCGCGCAGGAGCTTGCAGATGATGCCGCTCGTCGTGCCGCGGACGATGGAATCGTCGACCATGACGATGCGCTTGCCCTTGACGACGGACTTGACGACATTCAGCTTCATGCGGACAGCCAGTTCGCGCTGTTTCTGGTTCGGCTTGATGAAGGTACGGCCCATGTAACGGTTCTTGATGAGGCCGTGCTTGAAGGGGATGCCCGAAGCCTGGGCGTAGCCGATAGCTGCCGTGTTGCCGCTGTCCGGGACGGAAATGACGATGTCCGCATCATACTGCGTTTCGTTCCACATTTCCCGGCCCATGTTCAGGCGGGCCTGGTAGACATCCTGACCGTCGATGACGCTGTCCGGACGGGCGAAATAAATGTATTCAAAGGAACAGACCTGCTTGCGCGGTGCCTTGGCAAAGATCGTCGATTTGACGCCCTTTTCATTGATCTGGACGAATTCGCCGGGCTGTACGTCGCGGACGAACTTGGCACCGATGGCGTCGAGGGCACACGTTTCCGAAGCCAGGACCCAGCCGCCTTCATCGGTACGGCCGATGCACAGCGGGCGGAAGCCATAGGGGTCGCGGACGCCATAGAGCGTATCTTTCGTCATGAGTACCAGTGAGTACGCCCCCTGGATGCGGTTCATGCTTTCCATGATGCGTTCTTCGATGGTGTCTTTCTGGCTGCGGCTGATGAGGTTGACGATGATTTCACTGTCCATGGTCGTCTGGAAGGTCGCGCCGCCGCGGTCCAGTTCTTCCCGCAGGGTCCGAGTGTTGGTCAGGTTGCCGTTATGAGCCAGTGCCAGCTGTCCCATAGGCGTGTATACGGCCAGGGGCTGGATATTGCGGGGATTATTGGAACCTGTCGTCGAATAGCGGACGTGGCCGATGCCGACGGGGCCGCCTTCTTCTTCAGGTACGCCGTTGGCGAAGACCGTGCTGATGAGGCCCATGCCGCGGAACGTATGGATATCCTGGCCGTCAGTCAGGGCGATGCCGCCGCTTTCCTGGCCACGATGCTGTAATGCGAACAACCCCCAGTAAATATAGCGGGGAATATCGAGGTGTTTATCGTAAATACCTAAGACACCACATTCTTCATGCTGCTTATCCCAAATCGGATCGTAAAACATGAATTAAACCTCCTGTTATAACGAAAAATAGTCTGTATTGCCCTTAGAGGGACTTTATGGTTTCTTGCAACTTCTGGTTCTTTTCCATGACTTCGTTAGCCATGTTTTCGCGATAGGCCTTGTATTTCTTGGCTAAGGCCGCATCGCTGGCAGCGCCGATCTGTACGGCCAGGAGCGCTCCGTTCTTGGCACCGTTGATGGCGACGGTCGCAACGGGGATGCCCGACGGCATCTGTACGATGGCCAGCAGCGCATCCATGCCCTGGAGGCTGCCGCTTTCCAAGGGGACGCCGATGACAGGCAGCGTCGTATAACTGGCAACGACACCGGGCAGATGAGCAGCCATACCGGCACCGACGACAAAGGCACTGATGCCCCGTTCTTCGGCTGTCGAAACGAATTCCCGGACAGCAGCCGGCGTGCGGTGGGCCGACGCTAACAAGACTTCATATTCAACACCAAATTCTTTAAAAATAGCAATCGCTTTTTTCATAACGGGAAAATCAGAATCGCTTCCCATGATCAAACCGACCTTCAACAGAGACCCCTCCTTAGGAAAAACAAAACCCAAAAGTGACACACGTCACCTTTGGGCTTTTTTCAGTTAGACACACGGAGACTGTTTACAAACGGCAAAGAACCTGTCCATAAACGTCTTGTCATAGTGCATCTCCTTATTGATTGAAAGATTATCAAATACACTTTGATTCTATCAAAAACCTCCGGGACTGTCAATGAAAATCGCCCGTTCTATCGCAGTTTATACACGGATAGCGCCGACTATGTTACAATGGAGGAAAATGACCGACACGGAGGGATAGATTATGGAATTAAATGACCAGCAGCAGCAAGTCGTCAGCGACCTGTCGCAGCCGATCCTGCTCAACGCGCCAGCCGGCACGGGCAAGACCCGCGTCCTGGCCTGCCGGGTCGCCCACATCCTGGAAACAGGCGCCGCCGAAGGCTCGCAGATACTTTGCCTGACCTTCACCAACCGGGCCTGCAAAGAACTGAAGAACCGCATCATCGCCACGGCCCGCGAAAAGGGCCTGGCTGTCGTCGTCAAGACGATCCACAGTTTCTGTTACAGCCTCATCAAAGAAGAAACGAAGCGCCAGAGCGACCGTTACAACGACTTTCTGCTCTACGACGACGAAGACTGCCGGCAAATCATCGACAGCCTGACTGCGGCGGCGTCAGCCCCGGGCAACGATACCCAGGCCCTGCAGAACTTCATCGAATTCAGGAAGAAACAGCGCGTCATCCCGGACCTCCACGATTTCACGGCACCCAAAGAAGCCCTCCAGGCCTGGCTCAGCGACCACGGCGACGCCCTGGTCCAGCAATACGATGCCGTCCTGGCCGACAACCACGCCGTCGACTTCACGGACCTCATCACCGGCGCCTACGATTTCCTCAGCGACGACGCCTGCTGCCAGCGCTGGCGGGACCGCTTCCGCTTCATCGCCGTCGACGAAATGCAGGACACGAGCGAAGTCGAATACGCCGTCATCAGCCGCCTCTTCCCGGGCCGCAACATTCTCCTCTGCGGCGATTACTTCCAGACCATTTACGAATGGCGCGGTTCTTATCCGGAATATATTCTGGAACAATTCCGCAAGACCTACCATCCCCGGGAAATCACCTTTACGACCAACTACCGGGCTACGCAGCTCCTCCTGAAGGCTGCCGAAAGCTGCCTGAATCACCTCTTCGGCCAGGTGACGGTCCACCACATCTACCCCCAGCCGGGCCAGGCCGCAGCCGCCGTCCCAGGCGAACCCATCGTCGTCCACCAGGCCGATACCTTTCTCAACGAAAGCCGCTGGATTTTCCAGGAACTGAGCCAGCTGCCGCCTGAAGAGCGCCTCAAGGCCTGCATCCTCGTCCGCGGCAACCGCCAGGCCCAGCAGTTATGGACAGGTATTACGGCCCATAATCTCCACTATCCGCCAGCATCCCGTCTGCCCGTCACCTGCATCGACCAGTTCCACCTGTTCAAGCGCCAGGAATGTAAAGACCTCCTGGCCTACCTGCGGCTGCTCCTCAACAAGCACGACAACCTCAGCCTGAAACGCATCCTCCTGCGCTTCGTCCCCCGCATCGGCCGGCGGACCATCGAAACCATCGAAAGCGAGTCCTACCGCCGCCTGGGCCTCCGGCTCTGCGACTTCATCGATCCCATTTCCCAGGAAACGGGCGACCCTTACGGCCTCTTGCTGACGGCCCTGGCAGATGGACGCATCGTCGTTTTCGACGTCGAAAGCACGGGAACTGATACGACGACAGATGAAATCATCCAGATTGCCGCCGTCCGCCTTGATGCCCAGGGACAGGTCACGGACACGTTCAACACCTACGTCCGCGCCAGCCGTTCTGTCGGGACATCATTCTACGTCCATCACATCAGCGACGACCAGTTAGCCGCCGAAGGCCGGGATCCGAAAGAAGCCCTGTCTGCCTTTCTGGACTTTGCCAGAGATGCCGTCATCGTCGGCCACAACGTCACGTATGACCTGTCCATCTTGCACAGCGAGCTCCAGCGCCTGGGCATGGCCGAAAGCGGTGACTTCCCCTATTACGACACGCTGGACATATACCGCCGCTTCTATCCCAATCTTATCAACCATAAACTGGCTACGCTGAGCGAAACCTTCCCCATCGACCATCAGCCGTCGCACGACGCCTTCGATGACATCCTGGCCACGGCCGGTCTCCTGTGCTACGCCGTAAAAGAAAAGATAGCACCGGCCACGGCAGCCCGCCGCGCTTCCCTGTCTATGTACCTGCCCCTCTTCGCTCCCTTCAGCCGCGACATGGCCCGTTTCCGCCGCCAATCTTACCAGGACCGGCCCATAGCCATCATCGCCGCCGTCATGAACGAAGGCGGTGTCAAGGCCTGGTACGAGAGCCATCGTGATGCCAGCGATGCGGCCCATCACATCGACCGCCTGGAAAACGTCCGCAAACTCTACCGCATCGCCAAGGAAACGGACGACCCGGCCCAGGACCCCCGCGACGCCCTGGCGGAATTCCTCAAGCTGACAGCCCTGTCCAACAGCGAACTGGACAGCATGCTGGCCAGGGACCCGAAAATCCCGATCATCACCATCCATCAGGCCAAGGGACTGGAATTCGACTACGTCTTCCTGGCCAGCCTGGAAGACCGGGTCTTCCCGACCTTCTGGTCCGTAAAGAAAGGCAATATCGAAGAAGAAAAACGCCTCTTTTATGTCGCCATTACGCGGGCCAAAAAGAGGCTGTATCTGAGCTGGCACCAGGGAATCGGCAATCAGCGCTATGCGCCGAGCCGCTTCCTCCAGAGCCTGGACTCCCAATATATCGAAGTTAGATGAGGCCGGCTATGCCTAAGGCCAGGCCCAAGACACCGGAGCCGATGAGGACCTTGATGACGCCGATTTTGCGCCGCGTCGCTGCAATGGCCAGGATGAGGATAGCCAGGCCGCCGAGACTGAAAGCCGACCAGTCATCGGGCAGAGTTTCCGTATTCCACAAAGCCAGGAGGATGAAGCTCAGACTGGCGACGCAGATGAGGGCGACGACAGCCGGGCGCAGGCCGTTGAGGATGCCCCGGATAGGACCGATGTCACCGTACTTGAGGAAGATGCGTGCTAAAATAATCCCCAAGAAAAACGACGGCGTGACGAAGCCCAGGGTGGCAGCCACAGCTCCGCCTAATCCGGCGATTTTGGTGCCGACGAAGGTCGCGGCATTGATGCCGATCGGCCCCGGAGTCATCTGAGAAATGGTGAAGATATCGACAAATTCGCTCATCGAGAGCCAATGAAAGGTATCGACGACACTGGCCTGGATCAGCGGCATGGACGCATAGCCGCCGCCGACACAGAAAGCCCCGACTTTACAGAATTCCCAAAAAAGTAACAGATATATCATGATAAGTCCCTCCCCTTAGTCGTACTTCTTGTCGCGCATGAAAGCGAAGCCGATGATGCCGTCGATGACGATGAGTGCCATGATATTGACATCAAAGCATAAGTTGGCAATGAATGTCGCCACGATGATGGCAATCGGCAGGAGGAGCTTCTTCTTTCCCTGCTTGATGAGAAGGTCGATGCCGACATTGACGATGAGGGCCGTCGCCCCGCACTGCATACCGCGGAGGATCATCTTGATATAGAGATTCTGGATGAAGAAATCATAGCAGTAAGAAATAATCGACAGCGTAATCAGGCAGGGCAGCACCGTCGCCACCAGGGCGACCAGCGTCCCCAGGACCCCGGCCATGCGGTAGCCCAGGATGACGGCACTGTTGACGGCGATGACGCCGGGCATGGACTGGGCGATGGCCACCATGTCGAGGGTATCCTTATCGCTGATCCAGTGGTATTCATCGACATATTTCCCTTTCAACAGGGGAATAATGACGAAGCCGCCGCCGACAGTGAAGGCGCTGATTAAAAAAGTCGATTTGAACAGGGTCCAAAAGAAATGGGCATCCCGTTTCGGGGTCACAATATCGTTCATCATCTATCATCCTTTCTTGACGATTCATCATTTCTATGGTCTTAGTATAACACGGCTTTTACTATATTGAAAATATTTGTATAATTGATATAATATACGTAAATCATATGTCAAGGAGGCATCGATATGGATATCCGTCAACTCACGTACTTCATGGTCATCGCCGAGGAAGGCCAGATCACGGCGGCTGCCCGTCGCCTGCACATGGCCCAGCCGCCGTTGAGCCAGCAGATGAAAGCCCTGGAAGAAGAACTGGGCGTACAGCTCCTGCAGCGGGAACCGCGCAGCGTGACCTTGACCGATGCCGGCGAAATCCTCTACCGCCGGGCCCGCCAGATCATCACTCTCACCGACTCGACGCGCCGGGAAATCGCCGACTTCAAGAACGGCCTGCGCGGCACCCTGTCCATCGGGACCGTGTCCTCGTCGGGCAGCGTCATCCTCCGGCCGGCGCTCCGCCAATTCCACGACAGTCATCGGGGCATCCGCTTTGAAATCTATGACGGCAACACCTTCCGCGTCCTGGACATGCTGGGCAAAGGTCTCATCGAAATCGGCATCGTCCGCACGCCCTTCAAGCAGGATGCCTTCGACTGCACCTTGCTGCCTGAAGAACCGATGGTCCTGGCCTATGCCGATACCCTGGCCGACCCCAGCCCGGGCCAAACTTCCCTGACCATAGAACAACTGCAAGGCCTGCCACTCATCCTCTACCGCCGCTTCGACCAGCTCTTCCACGACGTCTGCGAAGCCCACAACCTCACGCCGAACCTCCTCTGCCGCAATGACGACGCCCGGACGACCCTGCTCTGGGCCGAAACCGGCCTGGGCTACGCCGTCGTCCCGGCATCGGCCATCTCACCGGCCCGCCTGCCCCAGCTCCAGACCAAAGCCATCGACGAACCGCGCCTGCGCACCCAACTGGCCGTCATCACACCCAAACACCGCTACCTGTCCAGCATAGCCCGCCAGTTCATAGATGCTTTGACAAATCCTGAGGCCTGACGACGGGGCATAAAACCGTTCATCGTAGGTTGTTCGTCGTTCATCGTAGGTCGTTCGTCGTTCATCGTGGGGCCTGACGGCCCCGCAGGCCGCCGTTCGCAGGCCGCCTCGGGCTCAGATGCCGCTGCGCGGCAACAGATTCAGCGTAACAACATCGCCTCGAGTGACCCTCGGCTCGTGGAAAAGGCCGTGGTTCGTGGCTCGTGGTTCGTGGTTCGTAAAAATCGACATTATACTCGAATGGGTTGTGGTTAACCCTCACAGCGGGCTGCCCAGCCACTGCTGTCCGTTTTGGCAGCCGTGACTTCTGTGAATAGCCGGTACCATGACAAATGCTCGTGGCTCGTAAAAACCTGCCATCATACATGAATGGGTTGTAGTCAAATCTCGCAGCTGGCCGCACAAGGGTCCCTTTATAGGGGAGCTGGCCGCCAAAGGCGGTCTGAGAGGTTAAAGGCCGGCCCCTACTGGTCGGCCGCTGGCCGTGTATTTTTTGCAACCTGCCGCCTGCGAACGGCGGTCTGCACCTGAAAAAGGCCCGTCATCTGGCGACGGGCCTTTTTCAGTATCTATGAGGTAAATTTAGGTTGGAGCCTAGCGGATGGAGACGTCTTCGCCGGCGAGGATGCGTTTCATCGTACGGGCCGGGCACATCTTGCCACACATGGTGCAGGTGCCTTCACATTCCGGTTTACTCGATTCGTAATAGCTGCGGGCCTTTTCCGGGTCGATGGACAGGGAAATCATCTTGTCGAAGTCGACGTCGACGCGGGCTTTGCTCATGGCGTCATCCCATTCCTGAGCGCCCGGGATGCCCTTGACCAAGTCGGCAGCGTGGGCTGCGATGCGGGCAGCGATGATGCCTTCCTTGACGTCGTCGACGGTCGGCAGGCGCAGGTGTTCAGCCGGTGTGACATAGCAGAGGAAGTCGGCACCGCAGGAAGCGGCGATGGCACCACCGATGGCGCTGGTGATGTGGTCATAGCCTGGTGCGATGTCCGTGACCAAGGGTCCGAGGACGTAGAACGGAGCTCCGTGGCACAGGCGTTTTTCAATCTTCATGTTGGCTGCGATTTCGTTGAGGACCATGTGGCCCGGGCCTTCGATCATGACCTGGACGTTGTGGGCCCAGGCGCGTTTGGTCAATTCGCCCAAGGTGATGAGTTCTTCGATCTGAGCGGCGTCGGTAGCGTCATGGGTACAGCCCGGACGGCAGGCATCGCCGAGGCTGAGGGTGACGTCGTATTTTTCACAGATGTCGAGGAGACGGTCATAATATTCGTAGAACGGATTTTCCTGGTTGTTCATTTCCATCCAGGCGAAGAGCAGCGAGCCGCCACGGGAAACGACGTTAGTCAGGCGCGGGTTGTCTTTGATGCGCTGTGCCGTCTTGCGGTTCATGCCGCAGTGGATGGTCATGAAGTCGACGCCATCTTCTGCGTGCTGTTCGACGACGGAGAAGAATTCATCGACGGTAATGTCTTTCAGGTCTTTTTCCAGCATGCCGACCGCATCGTACATGGGGACCGTGCCGATCATGGCCGTAGACATCTTGACCAGTTTGCGGCGGAAGTCACGGGTCTTGCCGAAATTGGACAAGTCCATGATAGCTTCTGCTTTCATGTCGATGGCATTCTGGACTTTCTGCAGTTCTTCTTCGTGGTTGTTGTGTTCCGGAGAAACGCCGAGGTTGACATTGATTTTCGTGCGGCAGTCCTGGCCGACAGCTTCCGGCGACAGGCTGGTATGGACTTTGTTGGCCGGAATGGCGACTTTCCCGCTGGCGACGAGGGCCATGAGTTTTTCAACGGGCATGTGTTCCTTTTCAGCGACAATCTTCATCTGCGGCGTGACGATGCCTTTGCGGGCAGCGTCCATCTGTGTTGTGTAATCCATTACAAACATCCTTCCTATATAAAAATAATCCTTAATGCAATAAAAAAAGCTCGCCTGGCGGTCCTCCGCAGGTGAGCTTTATAATCCCGTAAAGCTTCCCTACGGCGGCATTACCCGCATCAGGTAAAGGGTCAAGTGTAATCCGTCACTTTTCTCAGCCCGAAGGCTCCCCTAGCTTTTTCTATGTATCTGTGGCTATTATAGTACGCCGCGAAAAAAAATGCAACACTTTCGTAACATTTATCATAGACAATTTCGCCATTTTGTCCCACATAGACGTACATCCCCCTGCCGTGGTATAATAGGAATATCTTAAAAAGGAGGTCTTAACTTATGAAATATAAACCCTTGAAATGCCTTGTCGTCGCCGCTATGCTGGCATCGTCCCTGGTCCTGGCTGCACCCCAGGCCATGGCAGCTGGTCCGGAACCGTCTGTCGTTACCGTCACGGGCTATGCCCAGCAGGAAGTCGCTCCGGATACGGCTTATGTCACTATCGGTACGACCAGTACCGACGCCGATGCTCAGCAGGCCCGGACCAAGAATAATCTGGCCATGAACCAGGTCACGAATGCCTTGAAGGCCATGGGTATCCCAGCGGAAAACATGAAGACCACGGGCTTCTATATGTCACCGAACTATGACATGAAGGGCCAGAAAGTCACGTCGTATACGGTGACCAACAGCCTGGAAGTCAAACTGACCGACCTAACTATGGTATCGCAGGTCATCAACAAGGCCGGCAGCCTCGGTGCCAACCAGATCAACAATGTCCGTTTCACCAATGAACACGCCGACCAGATCAAGGAAAACCTGATCAAAGAAGCCGTCCACAACGGTCAGCGCGCTGCCCAGGCCGCAGCTGAAGCCGCCGGCAGCCAGCTCGGTGCCGTCAAGGAAATCAACATTTCCGGTACGAGCCCGTCGTACAGCCGCGTCTACGGCGCTGCCATGAGCCTGCGGGCCGTCAACAAGATGGAAGCCGACTCGACACCGGTCGAAGCCGGTACCAACACCCTCAGCCAAAGCGTCAGCCTGACTTATTATCTGCAGTAAGCCGGACCGCGACCGTATCGTAAGCACGACCACGTGGCCTCACAAACCGCATTGTAGGGGCGACCACGTGGGGCGCCCGTCCGGAAGAGTTATATACACATCACGCATGATTTGCGGGACGCCTTCTGGGCGTCCCCTACGAGCCACGAAAAAAGGTTTTGTCCTTTGATGATAAAACCTTTTTTCTTTCCCCAAAATATGCTATGATAATACTGTTCTACCATAATAAAATAAGTTCTGAATCATGGAGGCCAGACAAGATGAAAGAATACACCCCTTTTAAATCCGGTAAAGTACGCGAAGTCTATGACGCAGGTGACAGCATTATCATGGTCGCAACGGACCGCATCTCCGCTTTCGACCACATCCTCAAGAACAAAATCACCAAAAAGGGCGCCATCCTCACGCAGATGTCCAAGTTTTGGTTCGATATGACGTCGGATATCATCCCGAACCACATGATTTCCGTCGACAACGCTGACATGCCGGAATTCTTCCAGCAGGAACAGTTCATCGGCAACAGCATGAAATGCCAGAAACTGACTATGATTCCCATGGAATGTATCGTCCGTGGCTACATCACTGGCAGCGGCTGGGAAAGCTATCAGAAGAATGGCACCGTTTGCGGCATCAAACTGCCGGCAGGCCTCAAAGAATCAGAAAAACTCCCGGAACCGATCTTCACACCGAGCACGAAAGCCGAACTCGGCGACCATGATGAAAACGTCTCTCTCGAAGAAGGCGCTGCTTTCATCGACAAGACCTTCCCGGGAAAAGGCAAGGAATACGCTGAAAAAATCCGCGATTACACCTTGGCCCTGTATAAAAAATGTGCTGAATACGCCCTCTCCAAAGGCATCATCATTGCCGATACGAAGTTTGAATTCGGCCTCGATGGCAAAGGCAATATCGTCTTGGGCGACGAAATGCTCACGCCGGACAGCTCCCGCTTCTGGCCCCTCGAAGGCTACAAAGCCGGCCAGAGCCAGCCGTCGTATGACAAACAGTTCGTCCGTGACTGGCTCAAAGCCAACCCGGACAGCGACTACCTCCTGCCCCAGGACGTCATCGACAAGACCATTGCCAAATACAAAGAAGCCTACGAAATGCTCACTGGGAAAGCCTTCGACAAGTAGTTCGTGGCTCGTGGCTCTAAGGCCCGCCGCGAATCTTGTGAACTCGCTTTTGGCACTGTAGGGGTCACCACGTGCGAGCCCCTACAATGAAAAAAATTTACAACAATTTAAAACAAAAAAAGAAACCGTGCATGATGGCAGAAACCATTATGCACGGTCTTTTTTACGCCCCAAAGCTCTGTTCAGTGCGGTTGATTATTTCGTCCTGCAGGGCTTTGTCCAGGTTGTTGAAGTAATCGCTGTAGCCGGCGACGCGGACGATGAGGTTTTCATATTGTTCCGGGTGGCGCTGGGCATCGAGGAGTGTTTCCCTGTCGACGACGTTGAACTGGATGTGATGGCCGTCCATGGTAAAGTACGACCGAACCAGGGCAGCCAGGCAGGCCAGGCCTTTCGGGCCGGCGACGACGGACGGCGTGAATTTCTGATTGAGCAGAGCGCCGCCAGTCTTGAGCTGTTCCAGTTTGGCACAGGACTTGATGACCGCCGTCGGCCCGTGGGTATCAGCGCCCTTTTCCGGCGAAATGCCATCGGGCAGGGGCACATGGGCCCGGCGGCCGTTAGGGCTGGCGCCCATGACCTGGCCGAAGTAGACGTGACACGTCGTCGGCAGGAATTCGACGACCGTCTTCGAGCCTTTCGGCGTCGGCCTGCCGGCAATAGTTGATTGCAGAGCCCGGTCGACGTCGTGGAGGATAGCGTCGGCGTAGTCATCATCGTTGCCGTACTTCGGCGTATGATGGAGGAGCACGTCGAGCAAGGCATCGTCGCCGTCGAAGTCCCGGTCGCAGGCGGTGATGATGTCTTCCATAGTGAACCACTGCTGTTCAAAGACCTGCTGTTTCAATGCGGCCAGGGAATCGGTGATCGTCGCGATGCCGACGCACTGGATATAGCTCGTATTGTAGCGGGCACCGCCGGCATTATAGTCCTTCCCTTTGGCGATGCAGTCATCGGTAATGACCGACAGCAGCGGCACGGGCATGTAGTCCATGTAGAGCCGTTCGATGAGGTTATTGCCGGCGATTTTTACGTCGACGACATATTTCAGTTCTTTCAGGAAAGCCTGCCACAAATCGTCATAAGAGGCAAACTGCAAGGGGTCGCCGACGTCGATGCCGACGACCTGTCCCGTATAGGCATCGTAACCGCGGTGCAGGGCCAGTTCCAGGACCTTGGGGATATTGAGATAGCCCGTCAGGACATAGGCTTCTTTCCCGGCCGTCCCGGCTTCGACGCAGCCGCTGGCAATGCCGCAGGCCCGGGCATCATCGAGGGATTTGCCCAGATACATCAGTTCCTGGACGATGGCTTCGCTGTTATAGAACGCCGGCTGGCCCCAGCCCTTGCGGGAGATTTCCAGAGCCTTCCGCAGGAAGCGTTCCGGCGTCTTCTGGGAAATCTGGACGTTCGAGCTCGGCTGGAGGAGGCGCATGTCGTCCATGACTTCCAGGATGAGATAGCTTACATCGCTGACGCCACAGGTCCCGTCGGGCCGCAGGGCGCCGGTATTGATGTTGCAGAAATCAGTATACGTCGCGCTTTCCTTGAGGGTAATACCCACTTTCGGCGGTGCCGGCTGGTTATTGAACTGGATCCACAGCGCTTCCAGGAGCTCCTTGGCATCGTCCCGGGTCAGGCGCCCTTCGGCCAGGTCCCGGTCATAGAAAGGTTCCAGATACTGGTCGAACTTGCCTGGCGAATAGGCATCCCAGTTGTTCATTTCCGTCGTCACGCCGATATGGGTGAACCAGTACATCTGGATGGCCTGGCGGAACGTCTGTGGCCGGTGTTCCGGGACGACGTCGCAGACGGCGGCGATATCCAGCAGGTCCCGGCGCCAGGCCGGGTCTTTTTCTTTCGCCGCCATGTCCCGGGCCAGGGCGGCATAGCGTTTCCCCAAGAGGATCATGCCCCGGCAGACCCAGGCCATGCCTTCCCATTCGTCCCGTTTTTCCAGGGCATCCATATCGTTATTGAAATCGAGGCTGGCCAGGCGTTCCTGGATGTCCCGCAGGAAATCGCCATAGCCCTTCCAGTATATCTTGCCATCGGCCACGGTATGGCCCGGACCGCGCTGCTGCAGGAATTCCGTGAACATACCGGCAGCAAATAATTTCTGCCATGCCCGGGGCAGCAGGCCGTTCATCTTGGTCAGCATGGCCCGGTCCTTCCAGTATGGGGTGATGACGTCCCGCTGGATGCGCTTATCTTCGTCGGTCACTCTGAAGAAGACCCGTTCGCGGCTGTTCAGGGTGTCGAAGTCTTCCAGGGTATGGCAGCACAGTTCCGGAAAGGTCGGTGCCGCCCAGGGTTTCGGCCCCTTTTCGCCGACGATGAGCGAGCCCCGTCCTAGATAGAGGGTCCGATGGGCCATGAGATAGTAAAAGGCTTTGCTCCGCAGGACGGGAATGGAACAAGTCCCTTCGTACTGCTGGTACGCTTCGGTCAGCAGCACGGCCCGTTCCATGGAAATCGTCGGGACGGCGCCGTGAACGCTTTCTTCCCGCAGCCGGCGGATACGGTCCGTACATCCCCGGATACCTTCCACGAATTTCTGTTCTTTCAAAGCTGTTGCCATATGAATCCCCTCCTATCTAACCGCCGATGACGGTATCATAACCGAGTGCAACAAAGGACTGCCGGATAGCTTCCAAGTCCTGCCCTAACGGGGCATGGAACGGCTGGAACGTCCGATGCAGGGCCTCATATTTATGGCGTCCCAGCTCATGGTACGGCAGGAGATGGATTCTTTCCACGCGTATCTGCTGCGCCTGGAGCCAGTCCTGGAAGGGCCGGATATCCCGGTCCCCGTCGGTATTGACGCCGTCGACCATGATGAGCCGCAGATAGAGGCCGGCGCCGGCGTCGCTGAGGCGCTTCATGTTCTCCAGTATCTGCCTATTGCCCTGGCCCATATATTGTCGGTGGCGTTCGGCGCCGAAGAGCTTCATATCGTAAAGGAAGAAGTCCGTATAAGGCAGGACCGGTTCAAAAGCCGTAAAGGGAACAGCGCCGCTGGTGTCGATGCCGACGGAAATGCCTTTTTCAGCCAGGGCCCGGACGAGATCGGCGATATACCCTATGGGCTGGGCCAGGACTTCACCGCCCGACAAGGTGACGCCGCCGCCAGAACGTTCATAGAAAATCTGGTCCTGCACGGCCTGGCGGACGAGTTCTGCTACGGAATAATAGGTCCCGACCTCATCCTGTCCCCCATCGCTACGCTCCATTCTCTCAACCTCGAAGTGCTGACTCTCCGGATTATGGCACCATGGGCAGGCCAAGGGACAGCCTTTGAAGAAAATCGTCGTTCGTATCCCCGGCCCGTCGTGGACGGAAAATTTCTGCACATTGAAAACCAAAGGCCTTTTCTCAGCCATATCCCCGCCTCCCAATCTCATACAACAGAAGTTCGAAGTTTGTAGTTTGTAGTTTTTAGTGGGTGTTTTTAAATTTGAAGCCATTTTCTACAAACTCCATACTACAAACTATAAAGCAAAAGGAACCGTGCATGAGGGCAAAAGCCTTCGTGCAACGGTTCCTTCTTTGGTCTCATTCTGAACTTGTACTCATTATACTACACATTTGTATTCTTGAAAAGCATTTATCCTAAAAAATCACCAGACCTTGACCTGGATCCATTCGTCGTTATAGCGCTTGTCCCCTTCTTCGCCCAGGTATTTGTACGTTTCCTGGCCGGCATAAGCTTCTTCCGGCGGGAAGACGACGGGGTTATCTTTATAGTCTTCGTCTTCTTCCATGGCCGGGACGGCCGTATTCGGCGTCGAATAGGTCAGGTACTCGAAGTTCTTCAGGGCGATATCGGGACGGCTCATGAAGTCGATGAATTTATGGGCATTTTCGACGTGTTCGGCATTCTTGGGGATGACCCACGAGTCAATCCAGAGGTTGGTCCCTTCTTTGGGGATGACGTATTCCAGGTCCCGGTTTTCCAGGATCATGCGCAGGGCTTCACCGGAAAAGACGACGCCCATGGCCGCTTCGCCGGAGACGAGCTTGTCCTTGACGTCATCGATGCCATAGGCCTGGACCAGGTGTTTCTGGGCGATGAGCATATCCCGCGCTTCTTTGATCTGCTGAGGATCCGTCGTGTTCAGGGAATAGCCCAGGCGCTTCAAGGCGACCATGAAGGAATCGCGCGGCGAGTCCTGCATGATGATTTCATTCTTATATTTCTCGTTCCAAAGGATGGACCAGCTGTCGACAGGTTCATCGACCATGGTCCGATTGTAGACGATGCCGACTGTGCCCCAGCAATAAGGGACGGCATAGCGGTTGCCCGGGTCAAAGGACTCGGACTGGGTCCAGAACTGTTTGCCTACGTACTGGCGGGCGTTGGGCAGCTGGGAATAATCGAGAGGCTGCAAAAGATCATTGTGGATCATCTTCTGGATCATGTAGTCCGACGGGCAGATGACGTCATAGTGTTCGGCCCCGGCCGCAACCAGGGGATACATGCTCTCGTTGGTATCGAATTCGTCCATGACGACGCGGATGCCCGTTTCTTCTTCGAACTGCTTGAGCGTATCCGGGTCGACGTAATCGCCCCAGTTATAGACATAGACGACGTTGTCCTCGTCTTCTTCGCTGTCAAAGAAGCCACAGCCGCTCAGGGCCAGGATACAGCAGAGACCGAGGAGGATCATGCGGATATATTTCATAGCGTTTCCCCTTTCCTACCAGTTCCGACCCAGGGCCAGGCGCCGGCGGTTGACGATGAGCAGGACGGCGAAGACCAGGACGAAGACGAATACGAGCGTCGAAAGGGCATACATTTCCGGATGGATGCCCAATTTCAATTCGGCATAAATTTCCGTCGGCAGCGTATCGATGCCGGCCCCTTTGGTGAAGTGCGTAATGATGAAGTCGTCGGCCGACATGGTGAAGGCCAGCATGAAGCCTGCCAGGAGACTGGGCCGCAGTTCCGGCAGGACGACGCGGCGGAATGCGACGAACGGCGTCGCGCCCAGGTCGCGGGCGGCATCATAACAGCTGCGGTCCAGCGACAGGAACTGGGGCATGATGCACAAGATGACGTACGGCAGGTTGAAGACGACGTGGGCCATGAGGATCGACCCGTAGCCCAGGCGCAGGCCCATGCCTAAAAAGAGGAGCATCAGGGAAATCCCGGTGACGATGTCCGCATTGAGCAGCGGCATACTAGCCACGCCGAGATAGACCGACCGCTGTTTGCGGCCCATGCCGCGCAGGGCCATGCAGGTGAGAAGGCCCAGGACCGTGGCGATGGCCGCCGACGAGAGACCGATGGTAATGGTATTTTGCAAGGCGTCAAGGATGCCTTCATTCTGGAATAACTCGCCGTACCATTGCAGGGTAAAGCCCGTCCAGTGGCCTCGGTAACGGCTGGCGTTGAAGGACTGGGCCACGAGGACGCCGATGGGCGCGTAGAGGAAGAGGACGACCAGGGCGACGTAGAGTTTCTTCACTTTTTCCATCACTTCTTCACCTGCCCTTCGCTGCGGTCGAAATAAGCCGTCACGACCATGTTGACGATGATGAAGACCATGAGCACCAGAGACAGGCCGCTGCCCAGATGCCAGTCATAGGCCATGGTGAATTCCTGTTCGACGATGTTGCCGATGAGCAGGATCTTATTGCCCCCTAAGAGGCCGCTGATGAAGAACGTCGTCAGCGACGGGATGAAGACCATGGTGATGCCGCTGATGGCGCCGGGCAGGGACAAGGGCAGGATGACCTTGGTGAAGGTCTGCCAGGAATTGGCCCCCTAAGTCGCGGGCCGCGGCGATGACGTTGCCGTTGATCTTGCTCAGAGCGACGTAGAGGGGCAGGATCATATAGGGCAGGAAGTTGTAAATCATGCCGATGACGATGGCCGCCGGCGTGTTGATGAGGCTCACGTCAGGCAGGGACAAGAGGCGCAGGAACTGGTTGAGGATACCGTTCTTTTCCAGGATCGTCTGCCAGGCCATGGTCGTCAACAGGGAGTTCATCCACATGGGCAGGACGAAGAGCAGGAACAGGAGCGAGCCCTTCCCCCGCTTCTTTTCCGTCAGGATAAGGCAGAGCGGATAAGCCACGACCAGGCAGATGACCGTGCTGATGAGGGCCAGGACGATGGACAGTTCCAGGGCCTTCAGGTACTCCCAGTGGGCGATGAGGCTGATATTGGCCAGGGTAAAGGCGCCGTGGGCATCGGTCAGGCCGTACCAGGCGATGGCCACGACGGGACAGAAGATAAATAAGACCGCCCAGATGAGGAAGGGCGCGGCAAAGAGGTTGCGGATCGCTGCTGAATTAATCATTTTCCATCGCCCTTTCGTCTTCCGATTCCGGTTTATTCATGATCTGGATATTGAAGGGGTCCACCCAGAGGCTGACTTCGTCGCCGGGCTGATAGTGCTTCGTCGATTTGACCAGCCACTCGATGCCCCGCGCCTGGATGGTGAGGTTATAGGTCATGCCTTCAAAAATCGTCTTGGTGACGACGCCGTTGAAACCGCCGTCGCGAGGCGGCTGCAGTTCCATATCTTCCGGCCGGATCTGGACGTCGACAGGGCGGTTGGTCCCGAAGCCGACGTCGACACAGTCGAAGTCGTAGTCGGCGATGCGCACGAGTTTGTCGTGTACCATGAGACCGTCGACGATGTTGCTGTCACCGATGAAGTCGGCGACGAAGGCGTTTTCCGGTTCATTGTAAATGCTTTCGGGCGTGCCGATCTGCTGGATATAACCCTGGTTCATGACGACGACCGTGTCGGACATGCTCAGGGCTTCTTCCTGGTCATGAGTGACGAAGACGAAGGTAATGCCCAGTTCTTCTTTGATCTTGATGAGTTCCAGCTGCATGCTGCGGCGCAATTTCCGGTCCAGAGCGCTCAGGGGTTCGTCCAGGAGCAGGACCCGCGGCTCATTGACGACGGCCCGGGCGATGGCCACGCGCTGCTGCTGGCCGCCGGACAAGTCGACAATGTTGGCATGTTCGTAGCCGTCGAGGTTGACCAGTTTCAGGGCATAGCGGATCTTATCGCGGATATAATCACGGGACTTGCCGTGAATCTTCGGCCCGAAGGCGATATTTTCGGCCACGTCCATATGGGAAAAAAGAGAATAATTCTGGAACACCGTATTGACCTGACGCCGGTTCGGCGGCAGCTGGGTGATATCGGCCCCATCGAAGAGGATACGCCCTTCATCAGGCGTTTCAAAACCGGCAATGAGGCGGAGCGTCGTCGTCTTGCCGCAGCCGCTGGGGCCGAGGAGGGTGACAAATTCATTTTCCGAAATCGCCAAGTCCAGGCCGTCTAATACCTTGTGCCCATCATAGGTCTTGGATACGTGCTCCAGGTGAATCAATTCTTTTTCCATTTCACAACTCCTTTTTTCATTCCTTACGGCTCCAGGCCGTAAAAAAAGGGAGATCGCATAATCGCTGATGCGAGGTCCCTTCCTCGATATTATTTTTTACTGCTCCGCGTGTCCCAGGGCCGCGACGTCGTCCAATACGACACGGGCTGCGGGCTGCGGACCGAATTGGCTACGCGGGCCGTCTTGGGCCGGACCGTAGTCTTAGTCTGGACAGCGGCCGCTTTCTGGCTATGCTGTTCATGCCATTCTTTCAGGCTCGGAAAAATGGGCGCTTCCTTTTCCGTCGCGGTCATGGCCGACCGCTTATACGGCTTCAGGGCCATGGCTTCATGACCGGCAAGGCGCCAGATTTCCCGCCGCGTCTGTTCGACGGTCTGGACATAATTCATGGTCTCCGTATAATGCGGCACGCCACGGGCCCGGTCGACGGCACCGGGGCCGGCATTATAGGCCGCTTCGGCATATACGAAGGGCTGGTCCCATGTGCGGTAGCGTTCGACCATCTGGCCGAGGTACTTGACGCCGCCAAAGATGTTCTCCCTGCGGTTGTAGGGATTGACCTTGAGTGATGCCGCTGTAGACGGCATGAGCTGGGCAATGCCGACGGCACCGACGCCGGAAACGGCAGAATTATCGAAATGGCTTTCTGTCGTAAAGACGGCGGCGACGAGGATCGGGTCGACGTCATACGTATAGGATGCATCACAGATATCCTTGGCAATGGCCGCCGCCTCGCTGCCGCGGATATATTTGCTGACCTGGTCATAGACCATTTCTTCCTGCGTAATGGCCTGCACCGGCATCAAGGCCATGAGGCCGATGAAAAGAGCAGCCATCTTTGTCTTACAGGCTTTGCTGAGTATCAACTTTCACATTCCTCCCCACTCACACGACTATCATTCTACCTTTCATTATATCACGGTCGTCAAGCCATTTGCCAATACCTTCTCGTTCTGCCCTATTAGGGTTATGCATCATTGTTCCACCACGCGGAAGATGACGCCTTCGTCGCAGTCGGGACACTGGATAGCCGACGGCCAGAGCGAACCCTGGCGGCCGGCGAAGACATAAGGATAAAGGGCCTGGAGGGCCGTCATGCAGAGGGCGCCGCTCTTTGCTTTATCAATGACAGGCCCGTTGAAGACGATTTCATCGCCTTCTTTATAAAGATCACAATGAGACTTGATGACGACTAACTTAACTTTCTTGGCATCCATACTCATACCTCCTTAAAGTTCAATGGGAACGAAATCGAAGGCTTCGACGTCGAAGAGACCCGTGTCCAGCAATTTCAGCTTGGGGATGACGGGCAGGCTCATGAAGCACAACGTCATGATGACATCGACGTCAGCGCTGACACCCAGGATATGGTGGGCCTTGGCGTAAAGCTCGTCCATCGCTGCATCGACAGCGGCGGCCGGCTGGTCGCTCATGAGGCCGGCAATGGGCAGCGGGATGGATGCCAGGACCGTTCCGTCCAAGACGATGGCCATACCGCCCTTCTGGCCCTCCAGGGCCTCGACGGCAGCGGCCATATCCCTATTGTTCGTGCCGGCGACGATGATGTTGTGCGAATCGTGAGCCACGGATACGGCGACGGCGCCTCGTTTAAGTCCATAACCGCGCAGCAGGCCCAGGCCGACGCAGCCCGTGCCGTGATGGCGTTCGACGACGGCGACCTTGACGATATCGGCCTGCGGGTCGTAGACGAAATCGCCGCGGCCATCACGATGGATAAGGGCTTCCCCTTTTTCCGTGACGACGCCGCCGGGCACGATGTCGATGGTACGAACCCGGTCCGACGTCAAGTGCATGACCAGTTTCTCTTCGGAGAAACCGGCGATGCAGACGGAGCTGCCGACGGCGCTGTAATCAGCCCGCGTAAAGGGCAGGAGATACTGACCCTTTTCCGCTGCTTTCTGGCCGCCAATGAAGGTCGCCAGGACGTGGAAGTCCTTCAGGTCTTCAAAGAGGACGATGTCCGCCCGCTTGCCCGGTGCCAAGGCGCCGCGGTCGTCGAAGTGATAGCAGTCGGCGGCGTTGAGGGTCGCCATGGTGATAGCCGCCTGCAGCGACAGGCCGGCGGCGACGCAGAGGCGCAGGTGTTCGTTGAGGTGGCCTTTCTCAAAGATCGTCTTGGGATGGAGGTCATCCGAACAAAGCAGGAAGCGGCGCAGATTGGCCGGCGTCACGGCCCGGACCAGATTTGGCAGGTCATGGCAGGCCGAACCGTTGCGCAGCATGACGTACATGCCGGCCTGGAGGCGCGCTTCGACGTCGTCCAAGGTGAAACATTCGTGGTCCGTCCGGATCCGTGCCGACGCATAGGCCTGCAGGTCCTTGCCAGTGACGCCGGGGCTGTGGCCGTCGATGGGCTTTTTCGCCTCATAGGCGGCGACGAGCTTGTCCAGGACGGCATTATCGCCGTTCAGGATGCCCGGGCAGTTCATGAATTCACCGACACCGAGAACGCGGTCGTCGGCCAGGGGCGCTTTCATGTCGTCGGCTTCCAGCACGGCCCCGCTGTGGTCGAAAGGCGTCGCCGGGACACACGACGGCACCATAAAACGGACGTCCAACGCCGTCTTGTTAGCGGCTTCCATCATGTAACGAAGGCCGGCCAGGCCGCAGACGTTGACGATTTCATGCGGGTCGGCGACGATCGTCGTCGTTCCCAGGGGGACGACCAGGCGGCCGAACTCTTCCGGGCTGACATAGGACGATTCGATATGGATATGGCTTTCAATGAGGCCCGGTGCGGCATAGGCCCCATGGGCATCGATGACTTCCTGTCCTTCATACGGGCCGCCGACGCCGGCGATGATGCCGTCGGCGATGACGATATCCCCAGGCCGGATGGTCTGTGTATAGACGTCGACAATCTGGCAGTTTTTAAGGACGACGTCCCCCGGTTCCAAGCCCCGGGCTACGGCAATACGCCGTTTCAAAAGATTCCGTGTCATAGTCATAATGTACTCCTTCCTATCGGTAAAGGCGTAAGATTTTTATCTTTCGGACTCATTGTACCATAGATTTCCTTTTTTTGACAAAATAGTTGCCCAAAAAGGCAGAACACCCTATAATAATGATATCAGTTGATGTCCGTCGTCTGCTATTTGGCTTCATGTATTTCCGGATGGATGTCAACTTGTTTTATTACTAAAGGAGTGTGAATGTATTATGGAAAACCAACCGTCCTTCCTCGACCGTTTCTTCCACTTGAGCGAAAATGGCACGACGGTCCGCACGGAAATCCTGGCTGGTATCACGACCTTCATGACCATGGCCTACATCCTGGCCGTCAACCCGACCATCATGAGCGCCGCCGGCATGGACAAAGGTGCCGTCCTCACGGCAACCGCCCTGGCTTCCCTTATCGGGACGCTGTGCATGGCCTTTTTCGCCAACTATCCCTTCGCCCTGGCACCGGGCATGGGCCTGAACGCCTTTTTCGCCTTTACTGTCGTCCTGCAGATGGGCTACACCTGGGAAATGGCCCTGGCCGCCGTCTTCTTTGAAGGCGTTATCTTCATCATCCTGTCTTTGACCAATGTCCGCGAAGCTATCTTCAACGCCATCCCCATGACCTTGAAGAAAGCCGTTTCTGCCGGCATCGGCCTGTTCATCGCCCTCATCGGCCTGCTGAACGCCCAGATCATCGTCGCCAACCCGGCAACCAAGATTGCCCTGTTCTCGTTCAAACAGTCTGCCGCTACGGGTACCTTCCACACTGTCGGCATTACGGTCCTCCTGGCCATGATCGGCATCGTCTTCACAGCCGTCCTGATGGTCAAGAAAGTCCGCGGCAACATCCTCTGGGGCATCCTCTTTACCTGGATCCTGGCCATTCTTTGCGAATTGACCGGCCTCTACGTGCCCAATCCGGAAATGAAGATGTTCAGCGTCATCCCCGACCTGTCCGGCGGAGCCGCTGCCTTTGCCCCGGCCAGCCTGAGCCCCATCCTGGGTCAGCTCGACTTCAGCCGCGTCTTCAGCCTGGACTTCTTAGTCGTCATGTTCGCTTTCCTCTTCGTCGATATCTTCGATACCCTGGGCACACTCATCGGCGTCTCGTCCAAAGCCAATATGCTCGATGAACGGGGCCGCCTGCCGCGCATCAAAGGCGCCCTCCTGGCCGACGCTGTCGCCACGACAGTTGGCGCTGTCATCGGCACCAGTACGACGACGACCTTCGTCGAAAGCGCTACCGGCGTCAGCGAAGGCGGCCGCACGGGCCTGACGGCAGTCTGCGTCGCTGTCCTCTTCGCCCTGTCCCTCTTCCTGTCGCCGTTCTTCATGGCCATCCCGGCCTTTGCCACGGCACCGGCCCTGGTCATCGTCGGCTTCCTCATGCTGACGTCCGTCGCCGGCATCGACTTCGAGGACTTCAGCGAATCCATCCCGGCATACATCACCATCATCGCTATGCCCTTCTGCTACAGCATCTCCGAAGGCATCTCCTTCGGCATCATCTCGTATGTCGTCATCAACCTGCTCACAGGCAAACGGGAAAAGATTTCCCTCCTCATGTACTGCCTGGCCGTCATCTTTGTCATGAAGTATATCTTCTTATAAGAGATGGTGGCTCGTGGCTAGTGATTCGCCAAAAATGCGTAGAGGCGCCACGTGGGGCGCCCGCTCCTGAAAAATGGTTCCAATGCTTTATCATGTCGGGAAAATCGAACATATCATGAAACGGGCTCGCCACGTGCGAGCCCCTACAGACAAAAAAAGGGCTTGTCGCACGACGACAAGCCCTTTAAAGTTGTTAGTGGCTAGTTGTTAGTTGTTAGCGGATGGGTTTAAATTTAAAGGTTTTCTCTGCAAACTACAAACTCTGTGCTACAAACTATAAAGCAAACGGGGCCGCGCATGATGGTAGAAGCCTTCGTGCGACAGCCCCTTTTTTGTTATACGAACCACGAGCCACTAAACTCACTTCAACAAGCCTTTTTCGGCGACGAAGTCGGAGACCATGTCGGCGGCAGTGGCCGTAATCTTGATGCAGTGCTTGCGGTATTCCGGCGTTCCGAAACTGAGGGTGTTGAGGGCCCGGCAGCAGGTGGCGCCGAAGTGTTCTTTGAAGCGGTCATGGAACTCGCTGGTGTATTTGTAGACTTCGGGCAAGGGCTTTTCATCGGGTGTGAGCCGGCCGACGAGGGCGCCGATGACCAGACAGGCACCGCTCAAGGCCCCACAGACACAGCCCGACCGGCCGATGCCGCCGCCCATGCCGGAAGCCATGCGGATAGCGACGTCCGGCAGCTGGAGGTTCATCGTGTCGTTACAGGTCTTGAGGACCGATTCGATGCAGTTATTGCCCTGCAAATGGTATTGTTCTGCTAATTTATATTCTTTTTCCATGATACTTTATCCTTTCTGAAATTAACTGCGGCCTTCGCCGTCTTTGAGGTCGTCGGCAATCTTGTGGAGGACTTTCTTGGCCTGCTGACGGCGATGCCAGTACCACAGGCCGCCATAGACGATGGCAATGACGATGAGGACGATGGTCAGGCGCAGGGAATGTTCTTCCATCATGACCAGGTCGTGCCCGACCAGGACCTCACAGGCGACAGACGGCAATTTGCCGATGAAGCAGCCCAGGATATAATCGCGGTAGCTGATGCGGCTCAGCGCCCCCAGGGCCGTGACCAGGCCGTTCGGCGAATACGGCACGGCCCGGGCCAGGGTCATGGCCTGCCAGGTACTGTAATGGTCGAGCTTGCTCAGCATCTTGCTCTTTTTGATGACCTTCTTGGCCTTGTTGCGGAACAAAGTCCGCATGAAGAAAAAGCTGATGATGACGCCGATTGTTTCGGCTACCCAGGAAACGACAGTCCCACCGGCAACGCCAAAAAGGACGCCATTGGCCGTGGAAATGAAGATAGACGGCAAAAAGCCGACGATGTTGATGACGATGTCGATGATCATGCTGACCAGGACGGCCCAGGCGCCGAAAGAGCGTAGGTAGTCGATAGTCCCCTGCATATTGCCGCTCGTCGACAGCTGCCAGACCGTGCTGTAAAAGTCCGGGATGGCCACATAGATAGCGGCCAGCATGATGAGCAGCATGGCAAAAAAGGCGATTTTAATGTGTGTTTCATGAATCTGTTTCGTAGTCATGTTATGCCTCTTTCTGCTTCCGTTCCTGCATCCTGGCCATTTCAGCAATCTTATCGTGCTTGAGCTTGGTCAGGTACATGGAACTGCCGATAATGAGCACACCGCCGGCGACGGTCAAGCCGGTGAGGATTTCGCCAAAGATGACGAAGCCCCAAAGGGCGTTGAAGAAGACGCCGATATAAGAAACAAAGCTGACGACAACCGGGTTGGCCATTGCATAGGCATTGGTCATCCAGATTTGGGCGATGACGCTGAACAGGGCCAGGCCACCGTAATAAATCCAGTCGCCGTGAGCCGGCATGACAAAGCCATCAGTCAGGGCCATGAGGACGATGCCCGACAGAGCTGCACAGACCAAAAAGTACAGGACCACTTCATAAGGATGGTGGCGTCCAGACCCGGTGAGCTTGCTGACTGTCGTATAGGCACCGGCCGCAAAAATGGCCTGCCCCAGGGCGAACAGGGAATAGACGTTGAATGACGAAAAGTTCCAGGGTCGGACGACGAGGCAGCCGCCGATGAAGATGACCAGGAGGGGCAGCTTCGACCCAGGCGGCAGGACTTCTTTGAGGAAAATCGCCGCGAAGAGCATGACGAAGAACGCCGACAACTGGGAAATGATGGATACATCGGCCAGGGGCATCCCGCGCAGGGCATAGAAAATGCAGATCATGCCGATACCGCCGAGGACGCCGCGCAAAGTCAGCGTCGGTATATCCCGCTTCGACAGATGTACGTGTTGGATGCGCATGAGCCCTAATATCAGAAGGGCACTGAGGAAACCGCGGAAGAACGCGATTTCCCCAGTGCTCGTCGTATAGGATAATTCTTTTACGATGACATTCTGGATACTGAAGGCCAAAGCCGATAAGATTGCGTAAATGACACCTCTACTCAAATCAAAGCCTCTTTCCTAGTGCTTGGCCGCAATAGCGTCGACGAAGGACAAGACGGCTTTCTTCATATCTTCCTTGTCGATGGAGTCGCTGAAGCGGACCGGTTTATTCTTGAGGTCAGCCAAAGGCTTGGGCAGGGCGATGCCCGTGACACTGCTGATGTCGGCCAGCATGTCGAAGGGATCGTCGCTCTGGCGCAGGGCCAGGGCTTCGCAGATGACCGGCGGGAATTTATAGGGATGTGCCGTCGCCATGATGACCGTATGGCGGCCTTCGTCGAGGCCCTGGCGATGGCGGTTCATGCCGACGCCGTAAGCGACGGCCGTGTGCGGGTCGAGGAGATAGCCGAAATCATTGTAGACGTGGTTGATGACGGCTTTCGTTTCATCGTCGTCGATCCAGCCGCCTTCAAATTCCTGGCGCAGGGTCTTCAATTCGTCAGCCGATACGCTCATCTTCCCCGTTTCCAGGAGGTCCTTTTCCCACTGGGCCACTTTGGCGGCATCTTCTTTGGCGACGTAGAACAAGAAGCGTTCAAAATTGCTCGACAAGAGGATGTCCATGGACGGGCTCGACGTCGTGTAGAAGTCGCGGTTCATGTCATAGACGCCGGTTTCAAAGAAGTCAGCCAGGACCTTGTTCTGGTTGGATGCGCAAATCAATTTGCCGATAGGCACGCCCATCTTCTTGGCAAAATAGCCAGCCAGGATATTGCCGAAGTTCCCCGTCGGGACGATGACATCGAACGTTTCGCCTTCGCTGATGGCGCCGTTATCGACGAGGGAGACATACGTCGATACGTAATAGGCGACCTGCGGGAACAAGCGGCCGATGTTGATGGAATTGGCGCTGGAGAAGAGGACACCTTTGTCGTTGGCATAGGCGTTGACTTCAGCACTGGTAAAGACGCGTTTCAAGAAGCTCTGGGCGTCATCGAAATTGCCATAAATGGCCGATACCTTGACGTTATTCCCTTCCTGCTTCTGCATCTGCTGCTTCTGCATGGGGCTGACGCCTTCGCTGGGATAAAAGACCATGATATTCGTACCGGCCACGTCCTTGAAGCCTTCCAGGGCGGCCTTGCCCGTATCACCGCTGGTCGCCGTCAGGATGAGGATATCCCGGTCCTCTTTTTCCTGCTTCTTGGCAGCCGTCAGTAAATACGGGAACAAGGACAAAGCCAGGTCCTTAAAGGCCAACGTCCGGCCGTGGAACAATTCGGCAATGGACAAATCCGTATCGATGGAATGGAGCGGTACGATGCGGTCATCGCGGAAAGTCGTATCATTATAAGCCGAAGCAATCATCTGCTTCCGTTCTTCTGCCGTAAAATTCGTAAAGAAATGGGACAATACGGCTTCAGCAATCTCCTGGTAAGACTTGCCAGCCAGTTCTTTATAGGACAGGACCTTTTCCGGGAATGATTCCGGCACATAGAGCCCTCCGTCCGCAGCCAGTCCATGCAGGAGCGCATAAGACGGCAAAACACATTCGTCAGATCGTGTACTTCTAAAATTCATCGATGAAATCCCCCTTTTCAGCTAACCTCATAGAATAGCTATAAGTATTTATATTATAAAGGGAAATAGCCACATTGTCCACTATTCTGTGAATTGGCCTAACGGCCCCGCAGTTCGCAGGCCGCCTCGAGTGACCCTCGGCTCGTAAAAAAAGGCCCCAAGTGGGGCCTTCGTAGGGGACGTCCTGAACAAGGCGTCCAGCCTCTGCTGTCCGTTTTGGCAACCGTCTTGCGCCTTCCGCTGGTCGGCACCTGACGGGCCAAAAAGGCCACGTGAATCTAGGCTTTGACAGCTACCCCTTCCAGATGCAGGAGGGCGATTTTTTTATCGATGCCGCCTGCATAGCCTGTGGCTCTGCCATTGGCACCTAAGACGCGATGACAGGGAATGATGATGGAAATGGGGTTATGCCCTACGGCACCGCCGATAGCCTGAGCCGACATCTTCTTTCCCGTCCGCTCTTCAACCTGGTTGGCAAGGTCGCCATAGGTCGTCGTCTGGCCATAGGGAATCTGGCAGAGCAGATACCAGACGAGGCGGCGGAACTCACTGCCCTGCGGTGCCAGGGGCAGCGTCATGATAGCCGGCATCCGTCCGGCAAAATAATCATCCAGCCAGTGCGCCGCCTTGTGCAGGATAGGCGTATCCTCTTCACGTAGGACTTCCCCCTGCAAGGCACCATAACAATACTTCTGCCCTTCAAACCAGGCCCCGACCAGCGCCGTATCACTAGCCGCCAAAATCATCGGACCCAACGGCGATTCATACATCATTTTGTAGTACATTTGTTTCACCCTCTCTCTACTTCTGAAAGTAATATCTCTTTAGATTGCAATAATTCAGGATGGCGAACCATATAGCCAGTTAAATTTTTCCAAGCTTCATTCTCTGCGATATAGGGAATAGGTCCTTCACAAATTTCATTTTCGGCGTGATTTTCCCCCAATGGTTGGTAAAAATTATTTTCAAAAGTCCCATAAGCATCTGGACGAAGCCAATGGTATGGAGAAACTAAGTGATCAATAGGTTCAGTTAAAGAAGAAAATAACGAGTAATACGTAAATCCCTTAGGGGCTATTAATTCAAAAATGGTCGGCATAATATTCATATGGCTACCAATAGTATTACCAGCAAAAATGCTTTGATCTAAATCGCGATGATTCAGCATAAATACCGGACAATGGCGTTCTCGGATAGAGCAGTCACGATTCATTAAGGACGTCTTTTGTAAAGGAGTCATTGTAATAGCATGGTCTGCCGTAACAATAAATAAGCTATCTGGGTAAACTTTACGCATAGTGTCAATAAAATTCCCAATAGCCTGATCCGATAACCAAAATGTACCTAGATTTTTTTGCAATTCTTTACTCTGTTTTATATCTTCAGGAGCATCGGGCATAACAGCTTCTGTATCATAGCCGTATTTTTTCAAATTAATTTTAAACGGCCCATGATAAGATGTGGTGTAGACAAAGTGGAACGATAGCTGGTCCGGATTGTCTTTCTGAATCAGTTCAGCTGCTTTTTCCAAAAAAACATTATCATAGACACCAACCCAAGTCTTAGGAGCATGAGGACCGCAAAAATCGGTAGCCGTCATAACTCGGTCAAAGCCGCAAGCAGGAGCAAACTGATTGAAATTTCCATAAGTTACATTACCACCATACCAGTATGTCGATGTATAGCCTAACTTTTTCAGCTGAAGAGGTAGTGCAGTCGGTACTGTTCCTTGCCAAAACGTTTCTTTTTCATTTAATTCTAACCCAGCATCAAAAATACCTGACATCAAGCTAACAATAGAGGGCCTCGAAATAATACCTGCCGACAGGGAATTGGTTAATATTGCCGTATGTGGATCATTCATTAGCCGTTTCCCACCTGATGTAATATTTAAGCATGCATATGCTGGATCAAATAGCTGCTGTAAATAACTTTCACCAACAAGAAGGAAAATATGCGATGGTTTAGAGATTCTAGGACCTTTCGCATGGTGTTGGAACGCATATACGGGATTAGGATACTGTTCAATATTGTCACGATTGGCTGGCAAAATAGCCTTTAAAGATGTTAAATCTTCTTCATCACTATGCTTGTACGCATCATTTAATTTGTGTTTTTTTACTTGTTCCAAGGCGACTAAATCATCTACCGTAGCTTTAGCAAAAAAAATATCCTTCTTAACAATGCTGGGAATTGTATCCCATTCCGGTTTATCGTCGTGGCTTAAAGTTCCTCCATAACGGAACCAATAAAACCCTAAAATAATGGCAACACATACAATAACATTAAAACCATACGCCAGGATAGGAGATGAAAAATGAGGATAACTAACACTTGGCAAAGAAAGGAAGGCTTGAATAGAAAATTTAACAATCCACCAATAAGGAATCCCTATAAGTATAAATAAGAGTCCATGGTCCTGATGGAAAAAAACATCAAGCAAGTTATGCTTTTCCGCCTTTCCACCAAGACGTAAAATCTGATTATAAGTGTCATGAAAATGATTGTAAAAAATCATTTTACCAACAAAAGCAATATAAAGCACCATAGCATATATCATGCCAGCCCAAAGCCTTACATCATTTCCTAGTGCATAATAGGAAGTAAAAAATAGTCCGGGCAATGAAACAAAAATAAGTGGCAGTAAAAATGCATATGCATTAAAATCCATGCCCCACCAAAAGCCGTATCGAAAGCAATGCCATACGACATTCCATCGTCCTTTCAACGTTTCATAAGGTGAATAGACTTCAATAAATACAGCGCGAAATATCGCACATAAAATAGGAAAAATCAGAAACAGTTTTATATCCTGCTGCATCGATAAAAAAAATTGTTCAAACACGATAACACCTCATCATAAAAATAATGGATTTATACTTTGTAATAAGATTTATACCATTGAGCAAATTTCCCCAGCCCTTCTTCAATCGTCGTCTCCGGCTTGAAATCGAAGTCATGCTGTAATTCGCTGACGTCAGCATAGGTCTGGTATACATCACCAGGCTGCATGGGCAGATATTCTTTTTCTGCCGTCTTGCCCAGGGCCCTTTCCAGGACTTCGATGAAATGCATGAGCTGTTCCGGTTTATGGTTGCCAATGTTATAGATTTTGTACGGATCACCTAGTTCATTTTTCTTCGGCGGATTGCACAGCATGTGTTCAATGCCGGTAACAATATCGTCAACGTAGGTGAAGTCCCGATACATGTTACCGTGGTTATAAATCTGGATAGCTTCCCCCTTGCGTATCTTATTAGCAAACTTGAAATAGGCCATGTCGGGACGGCCAAAAGGCCCATAGACGGTAAAGAAACGCAGACCCGTTGCCGGAATTCCGT
This sequence comes from Megasphaera indica, assembly GCF_046614755.1. Lineage (NCBI taxonomy): Bacteria > Bacillati > Bacillota > Negativicutes > Veillonellales > Veillonellaceae > Megasphaera > Megasphaera indica. The sequence goes on along the minus strand of NZ_JBKKJR010000002.1, from coordinate 8,475 downwards.
AAAGATGGCTATAGGTATAAGCCATCAGCTCATCCGACTTCTTGGTTGCTGCATAGAGACTGATGGGATGGTCCACATTATCGGTCGTCGAAAAAGGCGTCTTCTGCTGATTGCCATAGACCGAAGAACTGGAAGCAAAGAGCAAATGAGATACCTTATGATGACGGCAGGCTTCGAGGATATTAAAGAAACCGATGATGTTGGAATCGATATAGGAACGGGGATGGTCGATGCTGTAACGCACACCAGCCTGGGCTGCCAGGTTTACGACAATATCCGGCTGGAACGACGTAAAAACATCATTCACGACTTTTTCATCAGCCAAGTCCCCTTTGACGAAAGTGAATGCCGGGAACTGGCGTAGGATAGCCAACCGGCTTTCTTTCAAGGAAACATCATAATAATCGTTAAGGTTATCCAGGCCAAGGATGGTGGCCCCCATGGTCAGCAGGCGCTTGGCCAAATGGAATCCAATGAAACCGGCGGCACCGGTAATCAAGACTTTGTTTGCACTATCAAAAGGTTTAAAATCTGCCATTATCATCGACTCCCTCTCAGTCGCGGTCAAAGATATCCCGCGTATAAACTTTATCCTGAACATCGCTGAGTTCTTCTGCCCAGCGGTTGGAAATAATAATATCGCTCATCTTCTTGAACTCGTTCAAGTCACGGATGACGCGGGAATGGAAAAAGTCATCCGCTTTCAAAGTCGGCTCATAGACGACGACTTCGATACCTTTGGCCTTGATGCGCTTCATGACACCCTGGATGGCCGAGGCCCGGAAATTATCCGAATGGCTCTTCATCGTCAGCCGATAGACGCCGACGATGCGGGGATTTTTAGCGATAATCATATCGGCAATGTGGTCCTTCCGCGTCCTGTTGGCAGCGACAATGGCCGAAATGAGGTTCTGCGGGACATCCTGATAATTGGCCAAAAGTTGCTTCGTATCCTTCGGCAGGCAGTATCCGCCGTAGCCAAAGGAAGGATTGTTATAAAAATCACCAATACGGGGATCGAGGCAGACGCCTTCGATGATTTCCTTCGTACTCAGGCCGCGCATTTCAGCATACGAATCGAGTTCATTGAAATAGGCTACGCGCAAAGCCAGATATGTATTGGCAAAGAGCTTGATGGCTTCAGCTTCCGTGGAACCAGTAAACAACATGGGGATATCCTTCTTCACCGCGCCTTCGGCCAGCAGATGGGCAAAGACTTTGGCCCGTTCCGACCGTTCACCGACGACGATACGCGACGGATGGAGATTATCATACAGGGCCTTGCCTTCTCGCAAAAATTCCGGCGAGAACATAATATTATCGGTATGGTAGCGTTCTTTGATGTGCTGGGTGTAGCCGACAGGAACTGTCGATTTAATGACCATAACCGCGTCTGGATTGATACCCAGTACCTCTTCAATGACCGCTTCTACAGAAGACGTATCAAAAAAATTCTTCTGCGGATCATAATTGGTCGGCGTTGAAATAATGACGAAATCTGCATCCGTAAAAGCCTCTACGGGGTCCAAGGTCGCCTTGAAGTGTAAATCATCACGCTGCAAAAAAGCCGAGATATCGCTATCTATAATCGGCGACTTCCCTTCATTCAACATAGCTATTTTTTCTGGAATAATATCTAAAGCAATGACATCATTATGCTGTGCCAGCAACATACTATTTGAAAGACCGACATACCCGGTCCCGGCAATCGCTATATTCATATAAATTCCCACTTTCCTTTTAGCACATTATATTTATTATACCATAAAATTCCATTCAGACCATTATGATGCTTTTGAAAAACAAGGAGAAACAAAGAGTTTGTTACAAATATAGCCCCTATAGATTGTAATAAGAATCTATAGAGGCTATATTATAAGCACGAAGTATTTAAATATGCAATTTATAACGAATCCGTAACCATGAATACCAAAAAATACCTTTAAAATATCCTGCCATATTTCCATGCGCTTTCTGATATCGTCCCCACTGCTGGAAATCATGATAATTTTCAGGCTTCTTTATCGGTAAAATATTAGTAATAGTAGGCCAAGGCGATAGTGCATTGTATTTCCGCCACTGTGCGTCGAAATCCGTCAATACCATTTGCCAAGGTTTCCGGCGCCCCGTCCAATGAATAAAAATGCTATCACCTTGGTCATATGCACCGCCATCGTAAACATTGTAGCAAGCAGGTAAGTGATAATTAGCTCCATCAAAAACAAGATTTAAAACATCTTGACTTTGCCCTAAAAAACGTTCACGCGGTTCATTTTGGTATGAAAATGCCTTTTCTGTAATAGAAGTATTTTCCCATGAATTTACATCAACAACCATAACCCCATCGTTAAAGTATTTTCCACTCTTTAATTTTAAAAAGTCCGCTCGATAAGTAATCGCTGAATCTCGTTCCGATACAGCCCCCATGGGTGTACCATTCATATCTAAATGGCATAATGGCTGAATAGAATTGACACACATTGTATCGGCATCAAGATAAATATATTTCTTTACCTTTCCTTTCAACACCTTAGGCATATATAATCGTGCATATGTAATTCTTGAAAAACGAGAAACCTTAATATGAAAGTCCTCAAATGGCTTCATGTTCAAAATATACACAACGCATCTACAATTCCATTTTTGAGCCAAAGTTCTAATTTTTTCTCGGTTTTCCCTATCACAACTATCCGTAAAAACATAAAATGTAAAGTTCATTTCTTTATTATTTTCCAAAACAGAAATAATAGAAACTCCCATAATGTGAATAAATTGATTATTGACATTATAACAAATATGGCAACTTGGCTGAGATTCTTTCAAATAATTATAGTCATATTGGGTAGTAATAAAATTGTCTTTGCTAAAAAAGTCATCGCTAAACGATTTCACTCATATCATCTCCATTATACGAGATATTTCTTTTTGAACCATAGATACAGTTACCGCCTCTACACAATCATTTTTCTTACATTTGCGTGGCCCAATGCAAATATGTTTTCCCGAACAAGGCAGATATGCACTAACAGCTCCTGTATATTCCCCTGCCGGTTTGTATATAGCTGGTGAATTATGTGTAAAGATAGTAATAACCGGACACCCCGCCGCACCTGCAATATGTGACGTTCCGGTATCCAAAGTCAATACCAAATCAATTTGACGGAATAAAGCGATTAATTCTGAAAAAGATGTTTTACCAACAACATTAATACATGAATCTTTGTGATTCATATATTCAATAATTTGATAAACTTTATTAGCATGTTTTGGGATACCTGTCATAATAATGACACTATTATATTTTTCTATTAGCCAATCTGCAATAACAGAAAATTTATCTGACGGCCAATCTTTAAATCCATCTGTCGTCGCTACACAAAAAGCTATTTTCTTTTTATCATTACCAGCAGGTTTTAATAATTGGGTTGCAGTTTGCATATCAACATTAGATGAAGGGCGAAAGCTCGGAGGAATAAATTTCATTTCCGAATCATTCGTATATAAGCACATTAAATGTTGAAAACTTTCCGACATTCTATGCTCTTTATAATTCCACCCATCTGAAAACGATAAATCATTGGTATAAAACCATTTTTCCCAACCTAATTTCCATCCTAGAGCTTGCTCCATACTAATTCGAATCGGAATATGTGCAAACCATTTCATTAAAGTAACTCGTTCGCGAGGATCAAGAGAAATCCCTATATCAAAGTTATATTTACGGAGCATCTTTCCCATACGATATACATCCATATATCCACCTTTACTTTGATACGTATAGGGAATGACTTGATCGATACCTTCAAAAAATGAAGCTACATAGGCTAAATTCGCGGTTGCCAAATATATAATTTCAGAATCGGGATATGCTTTTTTTAAAACAGGGATAACCGAGGAAGACATAATCATGTCCCCTAAATGCATAATACCGTCAATAAATATTTTAATATGTGACATATAATAGCCTCTCCTCAATAATCTTCATCATAAAAAAGCGAATCAATATGGCGTTCAAGTCGTTTATATTCAACAAATAATCTTTTTTCCCAAGAATATCGCCGAAGTAAGCGTTGAAAAGAATAATCTTTAATTTTTTTAATGTCTCTAGACGAACGTGTATGACGATTATCCACTGCATCAATAAGAGAGGCATTAGCCAACTCTTGATTTAAAAAAACAACGTTCTGATTCAGGCAAAAAATATCCAAATATAATAGCTTATAATATAATGCCCATGCATCAATCTCAAAAGCCAAAGGGGTCTGTGCTTTCAAAATATTTTCAGCAGCAACACGATTAATGACATAGCCATGGGCTGCTGAACCAGCCATGGAACGAAGAATATGAACGGAAGATTGTCCGATAGATTGAACTTTTCTTGTATGTGCTTTTGCTTTGTATAAAAGTAAAACAGCTCCTTTCTTTTGATTACCTATAAAATCCGCCACTGCAGGCGCTAATTGAGGAAAATCATCCCGTATTTCAACATCATCTTCAAAGACAAAAATATATTTTTCATTTGTCTGTAAAAATTTCTTGTATATAGATAAGTGGGATAATGCACATCCAATTTCACCTAAAGTAAGGAGCCCTCCATCATCTACATAATGACCTATTTGATCTTTAGTCAATTGATTTCCCATAATTGCTGGAAAAAATCTAGGCTCCAATCCAAGTCTATGAAATACCGAAGAGATATTATGTAGCCGTTCTTTTGCACTTATAGCATTGATTATAAAATGATTCAATTCCATTGACTTTCGCGCTCTCTTACCCTAAAATTTTTCTCCAAAAGCCTGCCCACTTCATGCGTAAATTTTGCCTTTTAAGTGATTTTCCCTTCATATCTGCACTAGGCTGCGGCATTGGATGGTCTCTAAAAGTTGTCCATTTTAGATAACTATAATATAAACGATTGAAAGGCCCCTCCAAAGGGAATTCCCAAGGTTTATATCTTCCAGCCCAGTGAAAAACAGCCGGATTTTTCATAGCCTCTAAAGCCTTTACCCTTAATGAAGTATGACATAATACTTTTAAGGGCATCGTAAATACAGGCGGAATAACATTCCATCTAAGCGGGATGTTTTTCCAATTGTTCATAAAAACCTTATTCAGGCCATCTTGATCGTGATGACGGAAAGCATGTTGAGTTACCGTACCAATAACTAAGCTTCCATATCTTTTTTGTCGCCACTGTTGTAAATCCATGATGAGAACGCCTGAATTAAAATAAGGGTCTCCCTCCGGCAATCCTAACGTCTCAAACTTTTGCCGCCGCATCCTTTTGGATTTCATAATGCCAAAATCACAGACTGCACCTAGTGGTTTCCCCTCTAGGGAAAAGTTCCATAATTTCTCCACATCATCTAATACGACTAAATCGGTGTCAAAATAGATAACCTTAGTGACAGTTTCCGGAAGCACTTGATCAATAGTAAGTCGCAAATAAGCAGCTTTACTAATATGACCACTAGTAAAGCCATGAACCTTTTTATCATCCACTGAAATAAACTGAACTTCCCCTTTTAAATCATGTACAGTCTGCATAATTAAGTCTTGATTTTCTGATGAAATATCATCATTCAAGACATAGAAGTATATTTTTTCTGGATGCAAGGTGTTTTTCAAAATTGATGCACAGGCTACTGCCAAATGTTGCGCATAATTATTATCAGCTGCTAAAACAAGCGTAATTTTTTCCATTTTCAATCCTTTTCATTTTTCTTCTGCAATTCATACAATTTCACATATTTAAGCATAGTATAAAAGCCATGCTGCCCACATGAAATAATTCCCATCCAACCATCTAAAAAAGCTCTTTTGATAAGTAAAGCTCTCAAGGCGCCTAAACTTGCATGTAAAAAGGCTGTTCCTAAAGATACTCTTTTTCCTTGCTGATATCTTTCTTCCGCCCAAATTGTTGTATAATAATCTGCCTTCATTAGCCACTGATGCCAGCTTTTATAAGTATAATGCTGCATTTTACCTTTCAGTATTTCTTTAGGTAAATTACATTCTGGATGCTCATGGACTTTACCAACCCAATGTACCTTATCTCTTGGAAACAATCTGTATACACAATCTGGAGAAAAAATTCCATGATGGAATTCATATCCGTTAAAAAGCATATACCTTTCCATGCCATATTGACGTGCTTTATTATTACTCTGAACAATGCTTGTTATATGTTCACATAAAATTTTATCAAGGCGTTCATCGGCATCAAGGTACATAATCCACTCAGAATCAGTTTGTGTAAGAGCAAAATTTCGTTGAGCTGCAAAATCATCATTCAGTTCATGAAAAACAGTCCTTGCGCCCTCTTTTAATGCTAAATTTATCGTAGAATCTGTACTTCCCGAATCAATAACCAACACATCGTCCGTGCATTTTTTCGCATTTTTAATCGCAGTTTCAATATATGCTTCCTCATTTTTAGTTAATATTACAATTGTCAATGTACTCATAAAATCCTCATTTCTTTACTAGTGGAAGATAAAGAGACGCCATAGTAATTCCCCACATGCCATAAAACATTCTCGTAATGTCCTTATTGTATAACGTGTTATCTACCATACCATGAGAAAATATAGCAACACAAACCCATAGCATAGCATAAACATAATAATTATCTGGTCTTTCATCTATCTTCTTTATTAAAAACACCATACTACCTAAACTAAAAATTAAGTAACCTATTCCCCCTACTGTTCCAGACATAGAAAAAAATGATGCTGTATTATTATGTGGAAAAGGCAAGGTTGGTTCTTTAGCTTGAGGCAATATATAGTGTTGTTGATATTCCTTTTGCCAATTTCCCATCCCGATACCAAATAATTTATGATTTTCCCACATATGGAATGTTGATTGTAACAATAAAAGTCTTTCCTGATCATAAGACCGATGTGCGACATGCAATGTAATAAATATACTGCCTGCAGCAAAAACGATTAATATTGTGAAAAAAAGAAATAACTTCTTTACCAACCGAAAAGAATATTTATTTTGGAATATCCATAGTAATAAAACAGCTAAGAAACCTACTCCGCAGGCCGCGATTCCACCTCTGGATTGAGTTGCCAACAAGGCAACAAATAACCCCAACGTTGCAATAAGCAAAATCATAAAAGTAATAAAATAAGCAGGATGCTTTCTCCTAAATTTACTAAAATGATAAAGAGATAAACTAAAGAATGGAAGTATTATTTCTAAAGCCATGGCAAATCGATTTGCAGAACTAAACGAAACAGATACTCGCTCAGTAAATACCAAATTTCCAAGCAAAATGACTTGTATCAAATAATATAATCCAGCTATCAAAATTCCGATTTGAATAAAAGTAACATACCTCGAATCAAGAGTTAAAAGGAAAAATAAAACCCAAAGAGGCAAAGAAAATAAAATATAATTGAATGTATATTTTATAGAGGCTTCCTGTCCTAACCCTATAGCTGCAAAAATTAATGAAACTACAAAAATTAAATAAAGTGCAACAAAGCCATCTCTTCTAAATATGTATTTTCTATGCATTATATATTTTTTAAAATAGACTGCAAATAAAAATATACTTAAAATACCAAGTGTAATATTATAGGTTGCAGTGGAGATATTACCGAATAAAGAAAAACTATATAAAATCAATATACATCCCAATCCATATTGTCTCAAAGCCAATGGAATTTGTGACTCCATTAAAATTCAATCCCTTCTTATTGTCAGTATTCGAATATATTCATTTCAGTAAAACATAGAAAAACCATATACAGCCTTAGATACTGCAATCTTTTGTCATCAAAGATATCATTTTTTCTTGTTAGCACTGCCATGATTTATGTGCTTCGAAAGTGGCTCTATACAGCTATGGATTAATTTCTCATCAGCATTTCGAATTACTTCTTGATATCTATTTTTTTCTCTATCAATCAGTCTACAGCAGTTTACAACTTTTTGAACAAATAAATATCGCGTAACCACACCTTTGAAGTATAATGAATCTGCTAAAACACATCATCTCAAAGGAGTTACGCGATGAATTCATTATACCTCGAAAATTCGATTATTGGTAGTCTGTTTCGTTTCTTTTCTCCATATTTTTCTGCGGCGACACGGCCCACGCAATTCCTGCTGACCTGGCTGGTTATCGCTCAGTTAGCCCTGCAGGCCTTCCCGTCCCTTCGCTTTCTTCACCGGAATTTCTTGTCCCAAGTAACGCATCGCTGCTTGAACAGTTATTACCGGGCGCTTCGGAATGAAACGGTGACGGGCCGGTCTCTCCGCCTGCAAACGGCACAATTGGCTTGCAGCTTGATTCCAGCAGCTTTACAGAATGAGCCAGTCTTCCTCAGTGTCGATGATACGACGGTGCCGAAATTCGGCAAGAAGTTCGATGCTGTTTCTCTGTTGCATGACCACGCCTGCCATACAGGCAAGCCTTACGTAAATGGTCATTGCTTCGTCAGTTTGACACTGAGTGTC